>JBMYUK010000168.1:0-6311 GCA_049605275.1 Phycisphaeraceae bacterium | reverse complement strand
TTGGATCCGGGGCGGCGCTTTGCTTTGCCCCGGCTTGGGGGTTTGGTTGGGGTGGGGGTTAGGGTTGTTGGCGGATGACTTCGCGGGAGAGGGAGCCGGCGAGTTCGCTTGGGGTGACGGTGCCTTGTCCGGCGGGGAGCATGATGGGCTGATCTTCGTTGATTTGTCGTCGGAGGCGCTGGTCGGCGGTGATGACGGTGGAGTGGTTTTTTCGGCCCATGGCGTGGGCGATCTCGGGGTAGCTCATGGTGGTGAGTTCTCTGGCGAGGTAGACCGAGAGCGATCTGGCGAGGACGAGGAACTTGTGTCGGGAGGAGCTGGCGAGTTGGTTGGCTTCGACGCCGAGCCGGCTGCAGACGGTTTTGACGATGGTGTTGAATCGGATGGGTTTGCGGACGGTCGGCGCGTTGAAGTCGGGCAGCTGTTCGACGAGGGCGCGTTGGACGAGGAGGGTCTGTCCGGGCCGAGGGGTTGGGTTTGTTCGGTTGGGTGTGGGCAGGGAGGCGAGCGCGTGGAGCTGTGCGAGGACGCCTTCGATTTCTCGGACCGAGCCTTCGTAGCGTTGGCTGAGCAGGTCGAGGACGGGCGGCTGGAGGAGGAGTCCTCGTCGTCTTGCGAGTTCGCCGAGGACGGCGCGTCGGGTGTCGGCGTCGGGCTCTTTCATCTCGACGACGAGGCCGCGGACGCATCGGGAGACGAGTGCGTCGGAGAAGCTTCGGATGCGTTTGGGGTGGTTGTCGCTGGCGAGGATGACGCGGGAACCGGCGAGGTCGTTTTCTTCGAAGCAGCAGAGGAACTCGATCTGCGTTTTTTCTTTGCAGGCGAAGAAGTGGACATCGTCGATGGCGAGGAGGTCGAGCCGGCGGATCTTTCGTCGGAAGGTTTCGAGCTTGTTCTGTCGGACGGCGGCGATGAAGTCGTTGGTGAACTGCTCGGCGGTCATGTAGACGACTTTGGCGTCGGGGTGTGCCTTGCGGGCGTTGGCGCAGATGCCTTGGAGGAGGTGTGTCTTGCCGACGCCGCAGGTGCCGTGGAGGAAGAGGGGGTGGTTGGCGGTGGGGTCGGCGAGGTCGGCGGCTCGTGCGGCGGCGGCGTAGGCGAGTTGGTTGGACGGGCCGGTGACGAACTGGCTGAGCCGGTGCTTGTAGGCGGCGTGTCGGGGCTGGGCCGGTTTGCGTCGCGGGGCGGAGTCGGCGTTGAGGTGATCGGCGTGCTCGGGTTGCTGGTGGCGCGAGCGGGTTTCATCGGATGGCGCGGCGTTGACGGTCAGCGCGGCGGCGTCTTCTTGGGGCTGTTGGGTCGGTTGCGTCGGTTGCGCGGGGGTTTGAGCGGTGTCGATCTCGAGATCGATGCGGGTGCTGTGGCCGGTGACGGCTTGCGCGGCGGCGGCGAGGTCGGTCTTGAAGTGTCGATCGATCCAGTGGCGGGTGAAGGCGTTGGGGACGGTGACGCGGAGGGTCTGTTCGTTGTGTTGATAGGCGAGTCGGGCGCTGCCGTCGAACCACATGGCGAACTTCTGCGGTCCGAGCTGTTGGCGAAGCTGGTCTGCGATGCGGGCATCGGTGCTGATCGCGTGGGCGGTCGTGGTCACGATCACTCCTGGTCGTTGTCGTGGCCGATCGGTTGATGATCGAGCCAGCGGTGGTTGGGTTGTGGGGCGGAGGCTGATCGCTCCTGCCGGTACGACAAGGTGGATCCGTCCGGTGTCCTCGACGCGGTCGCTTGAGTCGTGGCGTGTGTGAGACGCGTGGCCGACCGTGAGGTTGGTCGGCTGTCCGTAGCCGACGGATAGAAGATAGAGATTGCCGAGGAAGATTCAAGGGGCTCGGCGTCGCTGGGTTGGACTTGACACGGAGAATCGGGTCTTAGCGTAGCGCGAGGGCGGAAAATTTTTTTATCCACTTCTCACACACGTGCGAGTTGTGTGGAAAACCGGTGAGCATTATTTCATTGAAAAACAAGAGAAAACGTGTAATACCATAAGGGCAGGCGAGCGGGTGTTTGCTTGAGGCGTCGCGTGATATGCGTCGCGGCGTGAATGTTTTTTACGAGTTGCATGGCATCGCGCAGAAGATGCGTGCGCGGGGCCTTAGCGCGGCAGGACGTACGCGATCTTGCGCGTCGATGCGCGAAAGCCCAAGCCGCGGTACAGGCGCACCGCCGGGTCGTTTCGGTCGTCGACGGCGAGGTATAAGCGCGTTCCGCCTTGTCGCGCCGCTTCGGAGATGGCGTAGCGCATGAGTCGGCCGCCGATGCCCTTGCCGCGGTACGGCTTGGCGACGCCGAGGTAGACCAGTTCGTGTCCGCTGCCTTGCGAAACGGGCGCGATGAGGAGGACGGCGATCGGCTGGTCGTTTTGATCGAAGTAGGCGAGCCAGTTACGGGGATCGAATCGGCCGGTGCCCTGGTGGCCGGCGATGATGTGATCGATCTCGCGCATGCCGACGAGCCCGGGGCAGTCGAGGGTGTCGACGTAGCTGGCTTCGATGGCTCGTGCGAAGTCGGCGTGGGTGTGTTCGCTGTAGTGGGCGACGCGCGGGCGATCGCAGCCTGCGAGTTCTAGTGGCCTTGGCACGCGGTGCTCACCGGGCTCGATGACGCGCTGCATGTAGATCAGCTTCGCCAGTCGGGTCAGGCCCGCCCGCTCGAGCACCTCGCCCTCGACGACTTGCCCGGGATCGACCAGGGACTGGACGACGCTGACGCCCTCGCGGCCGGGTCCGTCGCAGACCGCTCGGATCAGCGCGACGACCGCCGACGTGTCCGACCAGCCCGTCGCCTGCCCGACGAAGAGCATGGCCGTGTTCCCGTGATTGGGTACGAGGAGCACGGTCCCGAGCATGCGCCCGTTCGGCCCGCCCGCCGAGGCCTGCCACAGGGTCGTGAGGTTGAGCCCCTGCTCCCGTGCGAAGCGTTCGAAGTGGTCGACCGAAGCGTCGTGCTCGCGAGGCCGACCGATCAACAGCAGCGCCAACGCCGACCGCCGACGCTCCTCGGGTACCGGGCCGAGGTACAGCCCCCCGCCGTCGGGCGTGGTGTGCGGGTGCAGGTTGGTCACACTGGCCATCGAAAAGTCCGTCTGCGTTAACGGGGAAGCGTCCAAGGCGAGCGGCGCGATCGAACCGCGGGTCGGCGGCGAAGCGGGGCGATGCGCGGCCTCCGTCATCGCAAGCATTGACCCCGCGACCGGCCCGCTTACAATGGTAGCCCCGCGCGGCCCGTGCCGCCGATGCCCGTAGCCCCCGATTCGAGGTGACGATGAAGCGTTTGTTCCCGGCCGTGCTGTGTGCCGCTGGCCTCCTGGCCGCATCCCCGCTCGCTCCCGTCGCGGCGCAGGACGCCGACGAGGCCCCCGCCCCCGCCGTGCCTCAGCCCGACGCCGTCACCCACGATTGGCAGCTCCAGTTCGAGCACAGCACCCCCACCACCATCGCCATCGAACAGGCCGACGGCACCGTCCAGTGGTACTGGTATATGACTTATAAAGTCACCAACCTCTCGGACGACGACATCTTCTTCGACCCCCGCATCACCATCCAATCCGACAACGGCGACATCGTCACCGCCAACCTCGGCGTCTCCTCCGCCGTCTTCAATCAAGTCCGAAACCTGCTCGAACAGCCGCTACTACTCTCGCCCGTCGAGGTCCCCGCCCGCGTCTTCAAAGGCGAAGACTTCGCCCGGGAATCCGCCGCCATCTGGAAAGTCTCCGACGAAGACATCGACCGGTTCAAAGTCTTCTTCGGCGGGATCTACGGCGAAACCAAAACCGTCACCGACCCCAACACCGGCAAGCCCATCATGGTCCCCGTCATCGACGCGATCACCGGCGAACCCAAGACCGACGCCGACGGCAATCCGCTCATGCAACCGCTCGAACTCAAACGCACCCGCATGATCCACTACGCCACCCCCGGCACGACCGAATCCCGACAGGACCCCTCGATCAAACTCGTCGAAGAAACCGACGTCTTGCGCTGAGCGGAACCTTAGCCCCCGACCATACCCTCGCTACAAAGCCACGAAAAATGGCCTCACCCTCGCCAAAACAGCGCGTCGCAGAGTTGGCTCAGCAGTTACCCGACGACGCAACCTACGACGAGATCCAGCATCATTTTCATGCAGCGGAGGTGATCCGCCAACGCATTGACAAATCGGATGACCCGGCAACCCCATTTTCTCAAACGAAGAAGCGAAGCGGCGGTCTTGTTGATGCTTTACCCAGCAACCTGAATTACAGAGGCTCTTGATGCATTTAACACGAATCACTTCGGCCCTGTTATTTGTATTGTGCGTGGTTGGCCTGAGCACTTTGGCTATCGCGGGTCTCAAAACGCAGCCTGACAAAGAGAATGTCGTCGCCAGTAGATTGGTTGGCAGTTGGACCCCTGACCAAGCACTCACTAAATACTTAGGCGGCACCCCCATCCACGAGTTCGCCAACCTTGAAGATAAGCGCCTCACATTTACTGAAGACGCTGCCGTTGTAGAACGGATACCAACGAAATTCCATCCGTTTCTCAAAGAAGAGCAAATCTTCTTAGCAGGGCAGATGGAATTGGGAGATGACTCATTCCCTTATGTCTTAATCACTCACAAAGGCAATCCGCATGTTGTGATCTTTATGCCCAGAGATGGGAAACCCATGGACAACGCGGAATCGTTTAATGTGATGCTGCCCGTCGGTAAAGAAATGAAAAATGACATGCTGTTTATTGGTGGCGACATGAATAACCAGCCCTTTTCCGCTTACAAGCGTGCCGACTAATAAGATACGCAAAGTGCCCCACCCCACCCTCATCCACGAACGCGTCGAACAATGCCGGGCCGGGACCTACGAAAAGACCATCGCTTGCATGGCCTCCGGCTGGGCGGTCCTCGGCGACAGCCAGTTCCTCAAGGGCTACTGCCTGCTGCTGCCCGACCCCGTCGTCGCCCACCTCAACGACTTCACCGGCGAAACCCGACGACAGTTCCTCGACGACATGGCGGCGCTCGGCGACGCCGTGCTTGCCGTGACGGGCGCGGTCCGCATCAACTACGAGATGCTCGGCAACCTCGAACCGGCGCTGCACGCCCACGTGTTCCCGCGCTACCACGACGAACCGGATGACCTCAAGACCAAGGCGGTGTGGCTATACCCGCAACAGACGTGGGAAGAAACAGCGTTTGACCTCGAACGCGACCGCCCGATCATGCAGGCGATCGAGCAGGCGCTCTCGTCAAAATAGGCTCGTAAAAGAAATCATCTATACAAGTGCTTGACGAATAATCATTAGCGACTAATCTGTAGCAAGTGTCGTAGGAACGGTTCAGATTCTGTCGAGCGAGGTTGGAAATAGGATGCAGCGGCAAGTATTCGTAATCCCGGTGACGGCCTGTGTGTGTGTCGCTGCGTGTTGGGTCGATGTCGCCGCCCAGGAGACTTCGTTCAGCTATGACAGTTCGCCGCTTTCATGGATCGGTCGCGGCTACACCGACTACCGCATCACGCCGGACGATGGCTGGTCTTTCGAAGGCACGCGTAATCAGGTGGACGGATCGAACGCCGAGAACGCGCTGACGTTCAGTCTGAGGAACCTCTTGCCGAACGACCCGGAGGACCCGCAGCCCGCTCGCGATTGGCTGATCGAATTCGCCGCGCCCGACAGACAACTCATCGTTCCGGGACTCTACGAAGGCGCAACCCGATTCCCATTCCAACCTGACGACAAGCCAGGCATCGATATCAGCGGCACCAGGCGAGGCGAATTCGATCTCGCGGGCACCTTCGAAGTCTTGGAAGCGGTATATGCCGCCGATGGTACGCTCGATCGCTTCGCGGTCGACTTTACGACCATCGAAGACAACAATCCGGCGGAGTGGATCGTCGCGGAGTTGCGATACAACTCACTGGTCCCAGAACCGGCAAGCGCGGCCCTGTTCGCCGCGGGGCTTGTCCTGACGGTTCGCCGCCGACGCTAGCCACTTCGCGCAGCCGCCGCGCAAATCGATGCGTCTTAAACGCATCCCACTCAAAACGAAGCGTTGACCGCGGTGTAGCCGAAGGACCACGCCCGAGCGGACGCGTTCTGTGAGTCGTCCTCCCGCGTATGACGCGGCGGCTACCTGATAACGCGACGCGCGAGAAAGAAGTGGGATGCGTATTACTCGTACGTCGCTGGCTTCACCGCGTCGATCACCGCTTGAACCACAGCCCCCGGCGAGACGCCGTCCCCCGCCGCGGCGTAGTTCGTCAACACGCGATGCCGCAGCACCGACGCCGCGATCCGAGCGACGTGGTCGCAGCTCGGCGTCGGCTCGCCGACCAT
>JBMYUK010000167.1:0-6318 GCA_049605275.1 Phycisphaeraceae bacterium | reverse complement strand
TCCTTTTTTGGCTCCCTTTTTAGGCTCAAGCAACAACCCGCGTGTTGGCGCGGGTTGTTGCTTGGATTGGGTTGGGAGTTGGGTTAGCGGTTGCGTCGTCGGGCGATGAGCAGGCCGCCGAGGGTGAGTAGGGCGAGGGAGCCGGGCTCGGGGACGGGGTTGCCGACGATGACGAGGTCGGCGTCGCGGACGTTACCGAGGTTTGAGGTGGCGCGGGCGGTGAAGATGTTTTCGCCTTCGACGATTTGGAGCGGGACGTTGAAGGCGTGGTTGGCATCGACGGTGGGCTCGGCGAGGAGGATGCCGTCTTTGAAGATTTCGAGTTTATCGATGGTTTCGGCGCTGTTGAGGATGTTTTCGAAGTTGTCGATGAGGTTGGATAGGTCCGTACCGTCGACGAAGACGCCGTTGCCCGCGTCGGCGATCTCCTGGAGCAGCAGTGTGTCGGCGCCGGGGAGTCCGACGGTGTTGACCGAGCCGATGCCGTTGGCGATGACGTCGGCGGTGGCGTCGAGGGTGGGGGTTCGGCTGTCTCGGCCGTCGGTGACGAGGACGATGTGCTTGCTGTTGGAGGCGTTGGGTGCGTTGTTGAGTTGGTCTGCGGCGAAGAGTATGGCCTCGTCGATGTCGGTGCCGCCGCCGCGCGGCATGCGGTCGATCTCGTTGAGGAGTTCTGCGCGTTGGCTGCTGTCGGCGGGGCCGAGGGTGTCGATGGCGACGATTTCGCGGGGGCTGGAGGTGAAGCGGGTGAGTCCGACGCGTGCGCCGTCGGGGAGGGTGTTGACGAAGGCGGAGGCGCCGGCTTCGGCCCAGTCGCCTCGGGCGTTGCCGCCGTTTGGCGCGAACTCGGTGGTGCGGGTGCCCATGCTGCCGGAGGCGTCGTAGACGAGTACGGCGTCGAGTGTGGCGAAGTCGATGGAGACCGTGCCGGAGGCATCGTAAGTCGTCGTTCCGCTTGCGGGGAGGTCGACGACGGTGGGGGAGAGGTCGTCCCACTGGGGCACGATGTCGGCGGCGGCGGGGGTGGCGGCGGAGCCGGCGGCGATGAGCAGCGCGGCACAGGAAAGCGAGCGGAAGCGGGGGAGCCCAGAAGCGGTCATGGTCTTGTCCTTTGGATCGTCGGGGAAGTCGGTTGGGCCGGCGACGTTGCCGGCTTCGTGGACTTATCCGACGGGACAAGGCGTTTTTTCAGGGCGTGTTGTTTTTTCGTCGAACTATTCGGCGCGGTCTTTGAGGGTGCGGACGCGGCGTTGGAGGGCTTCGAGTTCTTTTTCGAGTAGGACGAGTTCGTCGCCGACGGTGAGGTGGCCGGACTCGGCGAGGTGTTTTTCGCGGTCGTCGGCGGCCTGATCGTCCTGGGCCTCTTCCATGGATTGGATGATGACGCCGATGAAGAGGTTGAGCATAATCATGGTGCCCATGAGGACGAAGCTGACGAAGTAGATGGCTCCGATGACGGGGCTCGCTTTGGATTCGAATTGGCCTGTATATGCGGCGCGGTCGCCGGGGCTGAAGGGGTAGCGGTCCGAGCCCCACATCTGGATGTACATGATGTCGGTCCAGTCCTCGAGGGTGACGACGCGGAAGAGCGAGAGCATGGAGGTCTGGAGGTCTTTGAAGTGGACGGGGTCGTTGCCGGACCAGAGGAAGACGCCCATGACGGCGTAGACGTAGAACATGAGCATGAGGAGGATGCTGACGTACATCATGGAGGGCAGCGACTTGATGAGCGAGCCGACGATGAGTTGGAGCTGCGGCACGACGCTGACCAGTCGCAGCGCTCGGAGGATGCGCGCGAGGCGGAGGACGGCGGCGTATTGCGCGTTGACCGGCAGGAAGCAGACGACCACGATGGTGAAGTCGAAGATGTTCCAGGGGTCCTGAAAGTAGCGGTGCCAGTGGCGGCCGTGCTGGGCCATCTTGAGCGCGGCTTCGAGGACGAAGAGCCAGAGGACGATCTTGTCGAGGGTGTGGAGGAGCGTGCCGTAGCGCTCCATCATCGCGGGGTAGGTTTCGAGTCCGACGAGCGCGGCCGCGGCGAGGATGAGTAGCAGGATGGCGTTCTGAAAGAAGCTGCTGGCGACGAGTCGGCCGATCGGATTGTCGGGGTGCTCGGGCTTCACGGGCGGGCAGTTTACTTGAGGAGGCGCCAGCGGGTCGGCGGTCTGCCGCGGCTGGGCATGGTAAGCCGGCTATGCCCCGGTGTGAATCTTCAGCAAGGCGCGCACCGCATCGAGTGTGTCGGCGTCTTTGGCTTGTTTGTCGTCGCGCCATCGGCTCATGCGGGGGAAGCGAAAGGCGATACCGGACTTGTGCCGCGTTGACGCTTGCAGGCCTTCGAAGGCGATCTCGAAGACGAGTTCGGGCTTGACGACGCGGACCGGGCCGTGGCGGGCGCGGGTGTTGCTTCGGATGAAGCGGTCGACGCGTTCGATCTCGTCGTTGGACAGGCCGGAGTAGGCTTTGGTGATCGGCACGAGTTCGCCGGCGTCCCAGACGGCGAAGGTGTAGCTCGTGTACAGCCCCGCGCGGCGCCCGCTACCGGTTTGCCCCTGCACCAGCACCGCGTCGATCGTGTACGGCTCGGCCTTCCACTTCCACCACGGCCCACGCACCCGGCCCGGCAAATAGGGACTGTCCCTTTTTTTCAGCATCACGCCCTCGACCCCGACCTCGCGTGCCCCGGCCACGCGCTCGCCAACGCCGAGCCAATCGTCTAGCTCGAGCAGCGGCGAAAGTATCAGATCGCGCTGGCCATCCAACAACGCTTCGAGCGCAGCGCGGCGCGCCCGCATCGGCTCGGCGCGCAGGTCACGCCCGGCGACCTCGAGCGCGTCGTACGCCATGAACACCACCGGCACCTCGGGAAACAGCGACAACTCGACCCGCCGACGCCCCAAACGCTTTTGCAGCTGACCGAACGGCAGCGCCCGCCCGTCTTCCCACGCCAGCAGTTCGCCGTCCAGGACCGCGTCGTCGCCGAGCCCCCGCGCCGCGGCGACCACCTCCGGAAAACCGTCGGCCACCTGTTCCTCGCCGCGCGACCAAACGAACACCTCGCCCTCGCGACGGATCAGCTGCGCACGGATCCCGTCCCACTTCGATTCGATCTGCCAATCGTCGATCGGCCCGAGATCGCTCGGCTCGGTCTCCAGCGGCGAGGCGAGCATGAACGGGTACGGCTTGCCCGGCGTCGGCGCGTCGGCCTCGTCGGCGAAGATCGCGACATATGCCTCGGCCGAGGGTCGCCAGTGTCCGGTTAAACGGTGGTCCACGACCGCGGGGTCTAGCCCGGCCGCCTCGGCCAGCGCCCGCACCACCAGCCCGCGCGACACCCCGACCCGTAGCCCGCCGCGCAAGAGCTTGTGAAACAGAAACCGCTCGTCCTTGCCGAAGCGCGACCACATTTCGAGTACGATCGCTTTCTGCTGCGCCGCCTCGTGGAGGAACAGCGGCTGCAGCCGATCGCGCACCACGACGTGCAGTGGCTCGTCCACGCGGTCCGCCTCCTTCGGCTCGGGGACGATCAGCGCGAGCGTCTCGCTCAGGTCCCCGACCACGCGGTAGCAGCGCTCGATCAGCCACGGCTCGTACCCCGACGCCTCGGCCGCCCACTGCCTGAGCAGCCCGCTCTTGATGCTCCGCGTGATGCCCTTGCCCGACAGCGCCGCCACCGCCCAGCACGCGTCCTCCGCCGGTGCATCGGCGAAGTAGTCGCGCATCGCCGAGACCTTGTCGTTGGTCTTCGTCGTCGCGTCGAGCGTCAGGTACAGATCGGTGAAGCGTCGCATCGGTTATGCCGCCTCGTCGTCGTCACTCTGGTATCGCGTCTCGAGAGCGTAGCCGTCGAGGCCCTGCTCGGTGAGGTGCCTGGTCAGCTCGTCGGTGTAGCCGTGGGCGCAGCCGACGCGGGTCGCGCCCGTCGCCTCGATCGTGTCCAGCAGCCCCGGCCAGTCGGCGTGATCGGACATCACAAAGCCGCGGTCCACCGCTCGGAATCGCCGCCGACCCCGCACCGCCATCCAGCCCGACGCCATCGCCGTCGCGCAAGGCCGCAGCTTCTTCATCCAAACGCTCCCGTTGGCCGACGGCGGCGCGAGCACCATCGCTCGGCCCTTGTGTGTCTTGCACGCCTCGACCGTCGCGTACTCGCTCGGCGGCAACGCGACCCCGCTTTCCCGATACACCTCGGTCATCCCGTTCACCGCGCCGTGCAACAGGATCGGCCCGATCGACGCGTCCAGCCCTGCGAGCAGCCGCTGCGCCTTGCCCAGCGCGTACACGAACACGACCGAGTTCAGCCCGCGCTCCGCGTTCTCGCGCCACCACCGGTTGATCGCCGCCACGACCGACGCGCCGTCTTGCCAGCGGTAGATCGGCAGAGCGAAGGTCGATTCGGTGATGAACTCGTCGCAGCGGATCGGCTCGAACGCGGCGCAGGTCGGGTCGGCTTGGACCTTGTAGTCGCCGGTGACGACGGTGCGGTGGCCTTTGACATCGACGCAGATTTGTGCCGAGCCGAGCAGGTGTCCGGCGGGGTGGAGGGTGACGGTCGCGTCGCCGAGGGTCTGGGCCTGGCCGTAGTCGAGCGTATCGATGCGGGCGTCTTTCTGCATGCGGTGGGCGAGCACGGGCTTGCCGGGCGTCGAGCAGAGGTAGCGTTTCGAGCCGGGTCGGGCGTGGTCGGCGTGGGCGTGGGTGATGACGGCGCGCTCGACCGGTCGCCAGGGGTCGATGTAAAAATCCCCAGCCGGGCAATACAGCCCCTTGTCGGTGAGCGCGAGGGTCTGGGGTTTCGCGGTGTTTCGGTCGCCAGCCATCAACCGATGATAGGGCGGTTGTCCGCTCGGATTTGACGCCGCCGATCGCGCGGTGCGACACTCATGCGATGATGCTTCGGGTCATAGCCAGTCTGTTCGCGCTCGTGACGGTCGTCGCGGCGGTGTTCTGCGAATCGTATCTCGCCAACGCCGGCTACCTTTCGGTGCGCGACGATCTCTACGACTGGTTTCTGAATGCGGGTCCCGGCGGCGGCGCGGTCGCGGTGTGGGACGCGGCGTGTCTGGCGATGGTCTACACGCTGCCGGAGTGTCTCGCGGTCATCGGGCTCTACCACGTGTACGCGGCGTTCGCGAAGTCGACGGGCTTTGGCGACGGCGCGCCGGACCCGCGCGATCCGTATCGATAACGCCGGCTCGGTAAAACGTACACACTACGCAGCTTGTCGACGTCGTGTCGCCGACGCGACGAGATCGGCGAGTTGGTCCTGGCCGATCGGCTTGGTGGCGTAGTCGTCGCAGCCCGCGGAGAGGCACTTGGCCCGATCGCCGGTCATCGCGTGCGCAGTCAGCGCAACGATCCGCCCGGGGTACCCGCGGTCGCGCAGCAGCCGCACGGCGGTGTACCCGTCCATCACGGGCATCTGCATGTCCATCAGGATCAGGTCGAAGGGCACGCCCTGTTCCGCGGCCTGCTCGGGCGATTCGTCGGCCTGGTTAAACGCCTTGAACAGGTTGTCGATCTTCTCCGGCGCGATGCCGACGCCCGTGTCCTTAACTTCGAAGCTCAAATCCGCGAGCCCGTCCCGCACCGGCTCGTGCGAAACCGACAGACGCACGCTCCCCGACTCGGTGGACTTGATCGCGTTGCCCATCAGGTTCAATAGGACCTGCTCGAAGCCGTCGTGAATCTGTCCGTCTTCGGAGAAGATTTCGACCAACTGCTCGCGCTGAGCGAGTTCAAGCAGCGTCGATCGCACGTGCAGGCTGACGATCAGGCTGAGGATGAGAAGGGGCAGTATCGCGAAGAGCGTGGCCGCAAACATGTACTAGCCGCCGATGCGTTGGAGCGAGACGAAATTCTTCAGCCGTTGGATCACAGGGAGCCTTTCCTTCTTGGAAAAACGCGAGGCCTGTCATCCCCCCAGTTGGCAGTGCTTTTGCCTCCATCGGTGCAGGACGCGCGGCGATCCATCGGGTGCTTCATCTTTTCAGAAAATCGCGTTGCGAGTAGGCGTATCCCGCAGATTATGGGTGAGGTTAAACTGATGCGGTTACGCTTCGCAGACCAGCCCGAACGGAGACCCGCATGGCAGGCCACAGCAAATGGGCGAACATCCGACACCGCAAAGGGAGGCAAGACGCCAAGCGATCCAAGATCTGGTCCAAGTGCTCGCGCGCCATCATCGTCGCGGCCAAAGCCGGCGGCGGCGACCCGGCCATGAACCTCAACCTCCGCTACGCCATCGACGAAGCCAAAGCCCAGAATATGCCCAAAGACACGATCGCCAAAGCGATCGAAAAAGGCACCGGCGGCGGC
>JBMYUK010000166.1:0-6387 GCA_049605275.1 Phycisphaeraceae bacterium | reverse complement strand
TGCTCGCCGGTGCGGGTGTGGTGCATCTCGATGTCGCCGGCGACGACGCGGAGGACGTCTCGGGCGAGGGTGTCCTTGGCTTTCATGGCATCGAGGACTTGCGCTTTGATGGTTTGCAGCAGGGTCATGCGTCGCTCCGGGCTGAGGTCGTTGCGGCGGATGATAGTCGATCGACTGCGAGCGAGCGGCGCAGGGGTTATGATGGTTGGTTCGCGCCGCGTTGGTGGCGTTGGCTCGACACGAGAAAAACCTTTTGACCAAGGAAGATTCGATGCAGCTTCAAGAAGCCGTGCAACTGATTCAGGCGAAGTTCGTTGCGGAGACGCAGGAGAAGGCCGAGGGCCCGGAGATCGACGCGTACCACGAGGCGTTCGAGAAGTATCCGGTGCTGATGGAGGTGGCGACGTATTGCTGGGCGGATCAGATCGTTCAGCAGAACTACGAGATGCGTAAGCAGCAGGCGGCGCAGCAGGCCGAGGGCGCCGCCCCGCCGCAGGGCACGGCGTAACGCGGGCGCTCGATTGGGGCGATCTGAGCGAAGAGCGAGCCTCGATTGATAAACGATCCCCCTTCGTTCGCAAAACTGCGCGAATGGCTGTCTGTTGCCTTGCCATATCGACAGCGATTGATAGGGTGTAGGGGTCTGATGGATATTCATTCCTTTTGACCCCGAGGGACAACATGGCCGCATTCCGAGGTATTCGCACGCTGCTTGCGCTTCTTTTCGTCGCATCTGCCGGTACGGCACACGCGGACACCTGGCAGCACGAGCGGTATCACTTGCTCATGCAACGTCCGGGCGACTGGGTGGCGATGAGCGATGCGCTGCTTATGCAAGCAAACGCGAAGGTCAGCCATCTCACCGGCCGAGGCTATATCGCGGGATTCGTGTATCACGACGCGAACACGCTCGTGTTTCCGTACATGCTCGTACAGTTCAAGCCTTATCAAGCGTTGCCCGCGGACAGTCGGCCGACCGCAACACTCGACGAGCGAGCCCACCTCGACTTGCTCTACGCCCTGGTCGGCGAGTTCCGCAAGAACGGCCCGCTGCCTGCAACGATCGACACGCCTCAGTTCATCGACCGCCACGGTACGAAGCACGCACGACTCATCAGACTGGACAATGACGGGCGATTCGATTTCACAGGCGTCATCCCGCACGCGGCCGGGCAGACACCAATCCGATATCACACCCACGGCATTGCGGGTAGAGACGGCCTCGCGCTGGTCAGCGTCTTCTCCGTCGAGAACTTCGATTCGCTCGACGAAGTGATTCAGAACGAGATGCGAACGATAGCGTTCGATGAGGGCTTCGGCATGGACGCCCTGCCCACCGAAGCGGCGTTGAAGACCGACCACGATCATGCATCGCAGAACGAACCGATCTCAAATGAAACGACACCGCCTGTCGTGTCGGGCGATTCCTTCGACGACCAACTCGATCCCGAGCAAAGAGACCCCACCGAAGCCGATCCGTCTGAAGACGTCGCGAATCCCGGCAACGCCACTGCGATGTTTCTCATACTGGGCATTTTTGGTTCGTTGATGTTCGTCATAATCCTTGTCGCCGGTTACGTGACCCATCAGAGAACGAAGGCGCGTCGAATGCGTCGCATCGAGCATCGCGAGCGGATGCTTGCGGCACAGAGTTCTGCGCGGTCCAAGATGCAACCGCGTCGGACCGAGCCGGCTACGGCAGGATCACGCGGTAGTAGCGGTCGCCGTAAACGCGGAACGAGCCGGTCGTGACGTTGCCGTCGTCGATGATGCCGTCGATGTCGGCCATGTAGGCCGCGTCGCGGGTCGTGCCGGTGCCGTTGAAGTGAACGCCCATGCCGGCGGTGAGGACGTCGTCGGTTTCGTTGTCCCAGACGCCGCCGATCGGCGTGCCATCGGTCCACTTGCCGACGTCGACGTAGGATTCTAAGCCGAGCGGAACGCTGCCCGATCCGCCATCGGGCGGGTATTCGCCGTTGTCGATCTCGTAGCGGAGGATGCCGCTTTCGAATTGGCGCAGGTCCTGCACGAAAGCGTTTTTGCGGGTGTCTTCGGTCGCGCTGGCGAAGCTGGGGATGACGATCGCAGCGAGGATCCCGAGGATCACCACGACGATGAGGATTTCCATGAGCGTGAAACCGGTGCGCCGTGCGCGCATGAGATCGGGCATCGCAGCGTCCTTTCGCCAGCGGGATTCGTCCGATCAAGCATTGAATTGAAACGCGAACGACGCCAACGGCACGCCGCGCAACCGCGCCTCGGCCTCGGGATTAGGCCCAACTGTGCGGGGTGCGAGGGTTATAGGGCTTGCGATGCAGGCATGAAAAACCTAGGACATCGCCTATCCGCTGAAACGATCTTTCTATTTTATGAGATCAGTTCGATGCGGCGTAGGGCTTCTCGTTTCCCGATGCCGCGGATGGCGGCGAGGGCCTCGCGCTGCGCGGCGCGGGGGGTGGATTCGCCCTTCTCCCACTTATAAATAGACAGCGGCGAGCAGCCGACGAGCTTGGCGTAGTCCGCGGCGGAGAGATCGAGCTTTTCGCGGTGCTTGGCGAGCCACTTGGGCGAGAAGCGCGCGGTCGTGACCGGCTCTTCCTTACCGTCCGCTTTCTGGATGATGACCTTGGGCTCGGCCGGCTCTTGTAGACGCTGTTTTTCCTGTTTTTCGAGGAAACTCAATCGACGTGTGAGATCCGCGTTGACGCGTTTAAGCTCCGCGATCTCGCGGCGCTGATCCGCCACCTGCTTTTGGGTCTTGCCGACTTGGGCTCGGATTTCTTTTCGTGCTAATCGGCTAATTTCATCCTTTAACAGGCTCGCGAGATTGGGCATGAGGTTCTCTCTTGTGTGGGAATAACGAAGTGATTTATCTATCCTTTGACATTGTAATCTTATCAAAATAACAGCGAATGATCTATTGCGTTGTATGCTAAGTTTTTATCTTTGGGATCGGCAAACCAGCCGATACGAATAGGAAGTCAAGATGGATCGAGCGCGACACCTCGATCCCGATCCTTCGATGAGCGAACCGCACCCGCCCCAACCCGAATTCGCGACCTGGCGGTTGCGGCTGCACGAAGTGATCTTCGAGGCCGACGATCGCGCGGGCAAGCTGTTCGATACGGTGCTGATCCTCGCGATCCTGGCGAGCGTGATCGTTGTCATCCTGGACTCGGTGCAGACGATGCCGGCCTGGACGGACACACTGTTTATCGTGCTCGAATGGTTCTTCACGATCCTCTTCACGATCGAGTACATCCTGCGCATCGTCGCGGTGCGCAAGCCCTGGCGGTACGTCTTCAGCTTCTACGGGATCGTCGATCTTCTCGCGATCCTGCCGACGTATCTGGGGCTGTTCATCCCCAACGCGCACGAGATGATCGTCATCCGGATGCTGCGGCTCTTGCGGATTTTCCGCGTGTTCAAGCTCGTGCGATTTCTCGGCGAGGCCGATGCGCTTCGGCACGCCTTCTATACCTCGCGGCATAAGATCGCGGTCTTTCTCACGACCGTGTTCATCGTCATCACGATCATGGCGGCTTTGATGCACATCGTCGAGTCCAACGCGGGCAATCCTCAGTTCTCTTCGATGCCGCAGGCGATGTACTGGGCGATCGTCACGATGACCACCGTGGGCTACGGCGACATCACGCCGATCACCGCGCTGGGCAAGTTTCTCTCCGCGGTCATGATGCTCATCGGCTACAGCATGATCATCGTGCCGGCGGGCATCCTCTCGGCCGAGGTCGCGATGGAATCGCAACGCCACGCGAGACGCTCGACAACGCAGCACTGCCCGAGCTGCTCGCGCGACAGCCACGAGTTCGACGCGATCTATTGCAAGTACTGCGGCGAGCACCTGAACCCTCAAGACGCGGGCGATCGACACCTGGACGACAGTTGATGTCAGCGAGTGATGATTTGCAAGTTCGGAGTGCCGAACCTCAAACCCCGTCAAACCGCGGCTTCGATCATCCTTCCTAACCGCCTACTGCCTGCTGCCAACCTCCTACTCCCTGCTCGGCCCTCGCCTCGATGTCTTGATCTTCGACCGGTGCTTCTTCGCGTCGAGTCGGCGCTGACGGGCGCGGGCGGAGGGCTTGGTCTTCTTTCTTATCTTGGGGCGAGCGAGGGATTCGACGACCGCTTCTCGCAATCGATCGAGGCAGGCTTTGCGGTTGGCGGTCTGGCTTCGGCTGTCGGCAGCGCTGATCTGCAGGCCGTCCTGAGTCACGTAACGAGCGGCGACGATCTTCAGCCGACGCATCGCGTAAGCGGGCAGGACGTCACGGAGCGTCTCGGCCGAGACGTCGAGCGTCGCGCGGGAGTTGACCTTGTTGACGTTTTGCCCGCCGGGTCCGCCGGATCGGCTGAAGGTGAACGACAGGGCCGCGTCGGGCAGATAGACCCCCGGCGCAATCTGCGTCGAGTTGGGCGGCGGCGATGGCATCGATGAACTCTACCGCATGCTCGGCGAATGGCGAGGCTTTTATGAGCGGGTTGTGGTGAAAAGGTTGGTTGATGCCGGGGATCGGTCTAAGATGCATTGCGTTCGATTTACCTACCCGCCCGACATGAGGTGCCCGACATGATCAATCGCCGACTTGTTCTGACCGTCGTCTGCGGCTGGGCGGTAGTGTTTGCGTCGCTTGATGGGCGTGGTCAGCCTACGGAGCCGCCGCCGCGGAACTGGGTGTTTAACGAGCGCGGGCAGAAGACGGATCAGGTTGAATTGGTGGCGACCGCGGCCGACGACGCGTTGTATCCGATCAGCATTAACAACCACTGGGGGCTGATGAATCAAAACGGACAGGTGGTCGTGTATCCGCGATTCGATTGGACGGATTACAGCTTCGAAGGCCTGAGCCGGTACGTGCGCGACGGCAAGACCGGGTATCTGCGCGGCGACCCGGCGAACGACGACGACCCCAACGAGTTTTTCATCATCGCGTCATTCGACTACGCCGACCGGTTCGTCGATGGCACGGCGGTAGTCATGAAAGACGGGCGGTGGGGCATGATCGATCTGTCGGGTCGATATCTGGTCGGGCTCGAACTCGACGGGATGCTGCGGATGCAGGACGGCTTCGCGGCGATCGAAAAGGACGGGCTCTGCGGATTTGTGGATCGAGCGGGCAAGCTCAGAATCCCGCCTCGGTATCAGCGCGTGCGATCGTTTCACGATGGTTTCGCGGCGGTGCAGTTCGTGGATGGTCGCTGGGGCTATATCGACCAGCGCGGCAAGGTCGTGTGGGAGGATCGATCGGGGCGCGTGACTGAGCTCGGTGATTTTCACGAGGGCTATGCTCGGATTCGGGGTCGCTCGGGCGACAAGTTATTGTGGGGGTACATCTCGCAGGCGTTTCGTTTCCGCGTCGATCCGGCGTACGAAGACGCGCGCGACTTTCACCACGGGATGGCGGCGGTGAAGTTCCGCGGCAAGTGGGGCTTTATCAACGCCGCGGGCCGATGGGCGGTGGACCCGGTGTACGACGAGGTGGACGACTTCGACGACGCGGTGCACAGCAACGACTTCGACGTAAACGCCGCCCGGCGACCGGGTTCCGATCTACAGACGGCGAGCGTGTACGCCGCGGTGAAGCGCGACGGGCGGTGGGGCTATATCAATCTGGGCGGCAGGCCGTCGCTGGTCCCGCAGTTCGAATGGGCGGACCCGTTTTTCCGCGGGCTCGCGCGGGTCGAGCGGGACGGCAGCTTCGCGTACTTGACGGAGACGGGCAAGGTCCGCTTCGATCCGCGGGTCATGATCCGACTGGGGCTGGTCGATCTGACGGGGCGGGAGGACGGTCGGGTGGCGGTGGCGCAGGGCTCGGTCGCGACGGGCCCGGCCCAGATCGGCGATCTCTCGCGCAATCAGCCGGCGGATCTGGGCATCGCGAATCAGGTCTACGGCGTCCCCGAGCCGCGCGAGCCGGCGTCGGTCCCCTACGTCGCCGAGCATCTTTACCGCGAGACGCTGCCGGCCTTGGATCGATAGTTTTTCCGACCCGCGCATCGACGAATGTCCCGTCTAAACGTTTTCTGGCCGAATCTTGGCCGAAACCGGTCGGATATCCGATACTTCAATATCGCCATCGGGCACAAAATCAACAGATCGGTGCAAACGCTGCACCCGGCGAGAGATACGCCAAAATTTACAAAACGTAAGTGTTAATTGACATTCTGGAATCCGCGTCCTTCCTGGTGCGTATAGTTAGGTAGAGACGCTTGGCCGCCCTCACCCGAATTGGGAGCCCGCCATGAGCCAGCACAGCCCGATTGACATCCCCGACTACTTCCCCGGCAACCTGCCCAAGTTCCACATCGGACAGGTCGTCGAACACCAGAAGTACGGCTACCGCGGCGTCATCGTCGATTTCGACA
>JBMYUK010000165.1:0-6388 GCA_049605275.1 Phycisphaeraceae bacterium | reverse complement strand
CGAAGCGACGACCAAGGCCCCGGCCCCGATGAGCCAACTCATCTTCGAGACCCGCTACCTCACGGGCCCGCTGACCCATTGCGTCGGCCGCGGCGTCGGCCCGCACATCGATCGGCCGGCGGGCAGCGCCGCGGTGATCGTCGGCGACGTGACGGTCTACCTCCACGACGTCGTCGACCTCGAAACCGAGAAAGCCCGCCTAGAGAAGCTTCTCTCCGACAAAGAGAAACAGGTCAAGACCTTCGAGGGCAGGCTCGCCAATAAAAAGTATGTCGACAACGCCCCGGCCCACCTGGTTCAGGAAACGCGCGAGCAGCACGCCGCGGCGGTCAAGGAGCGCGACCAGATCGCGCGGCAACTCGACGATCTGTTATCGGCCTAGTCGTCATCCCGGTTGGACAACGTGTTTAGCGGACCCGCAGTGTGTCGCAGAAGAGTCGCTTAAGCGCGTGTATCGCTTCGACGATGAGACCCGAGATAAGTTGTCCACTTCGTCGAGTGCTCGCTATGTTCAAGGGTCGTCCGTCTGGCCGGCAGAATTCGCTACACCCGGGGCGACCTGATTCGGGTTGGATCGGATTTGTTCACCGACAGCCCGCGCTATTTGCGTGTCTTGTGCTGATGCTCGGGCTGATCGTGACGGCCATGGTCTCGCGTGTCGAGTTCGCGAACGCCGAGCGACGGGATCAGATCCGCTTCGATCGTTTGGTCGAGCGGATGACCGCCGAGGTCACGCGGCGCGTGACGGTCTATCGCTACGGCCTGATGGGAACACGCAGCGTTTTCGCGGCGAGCAGCTACGTCGATCGCGACGAATTTATTGAATTGGTCGGTGCACGCGAGTTAGCTAGCGAATTCCCCGGGGCGCTGGGCATCGGCTACATCGAGCGCATCGGCTCTGAACCGGGGGATGAATCCGCGTTTGTCGATCGGGTTCGTTCGGAGGGCGCGCCGTGGTTTGAGATTACCACGCCGCCGGGCGCCGCGCCGCTCGCCGATTCGCTCACGGACGACCGCTACATCATCAAGTACGTCGAGCCTTTGGAAGATAACCGCAGCGCCCACGGACTGGATATCGGTTCGCACCCGGTTCGACGCGAGGCGGCCGAGCGAGCGCTGCGTGTCGATGATGCGTCGCTGACCGGGACGATCCAACTGGTTCAGGACGATCAGAAGGTCGCGGGTTTTCTCTACTTGCTACCACACTATCGCCCGGGCATGCCGCTGGCTACGCTTGAAGAGCGGACCGCCGCGCTGCGGGGCTGGGTGTATATGCCGATGCTCGGGCCGAAGGTGTTTGAAGGGATCGGCGCGACCGCGGACCACGAGATGGACATCCACGTCTACGACGGCGAGAACCTCGTCGGCGAAAATCTGATTTACGATGCCGATTCGCACCTCGCTTCGGATCACAGTTGTTCGTTCGAAGCGTACGAGGAAGCGGACAGCGACTACCGAACGACCGTACCGATCGAGATCGGCGGACGGACCTGGACGCTGGGTTTCCGCAGCTTGCCTGCGTTTAAGCACGCGTCGCGATCGGGCGCGTGGACGGTCTTGCTGAGCGGGACGGCGTTGAGTCTGATGTTCGCGCTGATGGTGTACATGCAAAGCGGTTCGACGCGTCGAGCCTGGACCATGGCTGAGGGGATGACGGCCGACCTGCGCGAATACGCCAGCCAAGCCGAGCAAGCCACGCAGGCCAAGAGTGCCTTTCTCGCCAACATGAGCCACGAAATCCGTACGCCGATGACCGCGATCCTCGGCTTCACGGACCTGCTTCGCGCTCAGGTCGATCAGGACAATAAAGACCTGCTCGAACACACCCAAACGATCAAGCGCAACGGCGAGCACCTGCTCGCGGTCATCAACGACATTCTCGATGTCTCGAAGATCGAAGCGGGCAAGATGAGCGTGGAACAGATCGCGGTCAAGCCCGACGCGGTCGTACGCGAAGTGCTCTCGCTGATGCGCGTGAAGGCGGATGAACGAGAACTGCCGCTCGAGGCGAGGCTGCTCACGCCGGTCCCGCGCGAGATCCTCGGCGACCCCGTCCGGCTCAAGCAGATCCTCGTCAACCTCGTGGGCAACGCGATCAAGTTTACGACGCAAGGCAGCGTCTCGATCGAGTTGAGCTATGACGAGACGATGGAAGAGATACGCTTTGCCGTGGTCGATACCGGTCTGGGTATGACGCCGGATCACGTCGCTCGCTTGTTCGGCGCGTTTGAACAGGCGGACGACACCACCACGCGCCAATTCGGCGGCACCGGGCTCGGCCTGCACATCAGTCAACGCCTCGCCACGATGCTCGGCGGCAACATCGCCTGCCAATCCAAACTCGGCGAAGGAAGCACCTTTACCGTCACGATCTACACCGGCACCGTCGATACCACCGACCTGTTGCCCGCCGGCGAACTCAACGAAGTGATCCGAGAGGATGCGACAACCAGCCGAGCCGAGCCCGCTACTACGACGTCGGCCCCGGCCGAGGCCCCCCCGCTCGCCGGCTTGAACATCCTCTTGGCAGAGGACGGCAAGGACAACCAGCGACTCATCAAACACCATCTAACAAAAGCAGGTGCCGAGGTCACGATCGTCGAGAACGGAAGACTGGCCGTCGAAGCCCTCTGCGTCGACGGCGATCTCAGCAAACCGCTACGCACGCGGCCGAAATACGACCTACTCATCACCGATATGCAGATGCCCGAGATGGACGGCTACACCGCGGTCCGCCTGCTCCGCGAGAAGGGCTGCACCCTGCCGATCGCGGCGCTGACCGCTCACGCGATGAAAGAAGACGTCGACAAATGCCTCGACGCAGGCTGCGACTTCTACGCCAGTAAGCCGATCGACAAGCAACAACTCATCGAGATCGTGATTCGTGCAACAGAACAAACGCCTTCGGCGGCGTAGCAGAGCACGCACTTTCGACGAAACCTCGCAGTCGTTAAACGTCGATCTCTTCCGCCTGGTCCGCGTGTTCCATAATGAAGCGAAAGCGGGCCGAGGGGTCCTTACCCATCAGATCGCTCATCACCTGATCGGTTTGCAACGGGTCGGCGATCTCAACGCGAAGCAGGCGACGCGTCTTCGGGTTCAGCGTCGTCTCCCACAACACCTTGGGCATCATCTCGCCGAGACCCTTGAAGCGCGTGATATCGACCTTGCTGTTCGCCTTGGCGTGCTCGGCGAGAATGCGTTCTTTGTCGATCTCGTCTGCGGCCCAGTAGGTCTCCTTCGCGATATCGATCCGGTATAAGGGCGGCATCGCGATGAACAGCCGGCCGTCGCGGATCACGTCCGGAAGATGGCGATAGAAAAAGGTCAGCAAAAGCGTCGTGATGTGATGGCCGTCTGAGTCGGCGTCGGCGAGGAGAATGACGCGCTGATACCGGAGGTTGGCGAGGTTGAAGTTGGACCCGATGCCGCAGCCCAGCGCGGTGAGCAGGTCGCCGATCTCTTTGTTTTCAACGACTTTTTTCAGGCTCGCGTTCTCGGTGTTGAGCACCTTGCCGCGCAAGGGAAGGATCGCCTGATGGCTTCGGTCTCGACCCTGCTTCGCGCTGCCGCCGGCCGAGTCGCCCTCGACGATGAACAATTCGCTGTCCTCGCGGTTGTTGGAGTTGCAGTCACTGAGTTTACCGGGCAGAGTGAGCCTGTTCGTCGCGCTCTTGCGGGACACCGCTGCGCTGGCCGCTCGGCTTGCCGCGCGCGCTCGGGCGGCGGCGAAGATCCGCGCGCAGATCGCCTGGGCGACCGAGCTATTGGAGTTCAGCCATTGCTCGAGCGCGGGCCGGACGGCGTTGTCCACCATGCCGGTGCATTCGGGGTTGTTCAGGCGGTCTTTGGTTTGGCCCTGGAACTGCGGGTCGCCGACGAAGACCGAGAGGATGCCGTGCATGCCTTCTCGGATGTCGTTGGTCTCGACCTTGACGCCGCGGGGCGTGAGTTTGTGCGTTTCGATGTAATTTCGGATGGCTTTATTGATGCCGGCCCGCAGGCCGTTCTCGTGCGTGCCTCCCGATCCGGTGGGGATGCCGTTGACGTAGGACTTGAGGTACTCCTCCGTGTGCTCGGTCCACTGGAAGACGAGTTCGATTCGCCCGTCGGAGGTTTCTTTTTCGAAGGTGAAGGCTGCGTCGTGGGTCGGGCGGGCGCTGCGGTCTTTGAGCGTCTTTCCGAGAAAATCGACGATGCCGTTCTCGTGGAGGTAGGTTCGTTTGGCGGTTCCGCCGTCGGCGGTTTCGTCGACGTAATTGAAGCGCACCCCTTTGTGGATGAAACTGGCGATCTCGATGCGCTGGCCGATGGTTTCGGAGTTGAACTGGGTGCGGGCGAAGATCGTCGGGTCCGGCTCGAAGGTGATCGTCGTACCGGTGCCGCGGACGGGGCCCTTCTTTCGCAGCAGTTTGGTTTTCGGTTTGCCGCGTGAGAAATCCATCTTGTACTCGTGGCCGCCGCGTCGAACGACGGCGGTGAGTTTTTTGGAAAGCGCGTTGACGACGGATGCGCCGACGCCGTGCAGGCCGCCGGACGTTTTATAGTTTTGGCCTTCGAATTTACCCCCGGCGTGGAGGGTCGTGAGGATGATTTCGAGGCCGGACTTCTTGAGTTTCTTATCAATATCGCAGGGGATGCCTCGGCCGTTATCCGAGACGGTGACCGATTGGCCGTCTTTGTGGAGCGTGACGGTGACCTCGGTGGCGTGGCCGTTCATCGCCTCATCGACGGAGTTGTCGAAGACCTCCCAGACAAGGTGGTGCAGCCCGGCCGACCCGACGCCGCCGATGTACATGCCCGGCCGCTTGCGGACCGCCTCGATGCCTTCGAGGACGGTGAGGTCTTGGGTGGTATAGGTGGTCATACTGGAACCTTTATATCTTGCGCAAAGGCGCAGTACTGAAACCACAGATGCACACGGATGGACACAGATTCAAACCGATTGGCTTGACCTGGGTGCATCCGTGTGCATCTGTGGTTACAGATTCGGTTTGTATTGTTGTGTTTACCCGCCGGTGAGGACGACCTTGCCGCGGCGGGTGATGGTGAGGGTGACCGGGCCGGTGTAGCTGGCACCGAGTTCGGACCAGACGTCGACCGAGCCCTCTTTGCGGTTGCCTCGTTCGTCGCCCCAGTGAAGGGTCAGCGTCTCGGGCAGCCTGAGTTCTTTGTTCTTGACTTCGGATCGGCCGCCCTTCTCGATATCGCGGAAGCCCATCGGGATGTTCGCGCCCTCGAGACCGACGCCTTCGACGTCCCGCCCGCTGTTGTTGACAATGACAAAGCTCAGCTCGCGCGGCTCGTCGGCCGCAGCGGCATCGGCTTCGCTCGGACCGCAGCCCGGCAGCAAAGCGAGGATCATCACCAACAGCATGGCAATGCAAAGATAGTCGCGCATCGTGTTGTCCCCTGGTTTTTAGGATCGTACTGCTCCTATTGATCGGGCAGGGGCGGAGGCGATGTAACCGGTTCGGACACAATTTCGGCGATTCGGCCGTTCTTCTGGATCTCCCAACCCTTACCACCCCTACCGGTGACGCGATACTTCGCGGTCGACACGGTCTTCTCCGCGCCGCGGTTGGTCTTGACCCGCAACAGGTCGCGCTCGCCTTCGCTGGTCTTAAAGCCGATCAGGCGGTCCCCCTTCGCGAGTTTGACGAGCATCACGCCTTTCCCCGGGCCGGACAGGTAGTTCACTTCCTCGGCCTTGCAGACCATGGCTCGGCACTGCTCGGTGACCGCCAGCAAGACCTCGTGCCCGGTGCAGAGATACGCGTGGGTGATCGCTTCGCCTTTCTTCGGCCGAGCGTACTTTCGGCCGGCCTTGGTGCTGGGCTCGACGTACATTTCGACGCTGAAACGCATCGCGTACCCGTCGGACGACGCCGCGATCGCGTGCTTGTAGGGGCAGGCGTCTGGCGCGTTGGGGTCTTCCCTGTAGTCTTTGAGGACCCGCGGATCGGCGGAGTAGGCGGCGACGATCGTTTCACCGTCTTTGAGTTTAAAAAGTTTCTGGATCGGTTCGCCATAGCCGGTGGTTGCGGGGATGTCGATGATGCGCGCGGTGTAGCAGACGCCCAATGAACTAAAGAACATCACGGTCGATCTTGTCGAGCCGGCGACGCAAGCCAGCACGCGGTCGCCTTCGCGGATGCGCGTGGCCATCGGGTCTTTGATCTCTTTCTGCCGCTTGACCCAGCCGTCGGCGGTGATGAGCACGTGCGCATCTTCCGCGACGATGAAGTCCTCGGCGGAGTATTCGATCTCGCCGCCGGCGCTTTCGATCTTTGTCCGGCGGTTACCGGGGGCGTCTTTCTTCCGAGCGTTGCCGCCGTAGCGCTCGAGGAGGTCCTTGATCTCGTCGCGGACGATGCCCCATCGGCCC
>JBMYUK010000164.1:248-6394 GCA_049605275.1 Phycisphaeraceae bacterium | reverse complement strand
CGGCCGGCAGGCCTTCCTTGTTATAGAAGTTCACCTTCGGCAGCGTGTCGTACGCGTAGCGCACGGCTTTGGGGTTCTTGACCTTGTCGCTCTTGAGGACGACCGTGTCGCCGTCGATGGTCGCGGTCGCCCAGTGCCATCGGCCGTCCTCAGCTTGGAGGGCAAAGGCCTCGAGCGTCGCGTCGGGCGTCGGCGTGACCGGGCCCATCAGGTGCTCGCCGCCCTTGGTCGCAGCCATGAGTCCGCCGCCGACGTGGTCGAAGTGGACGACGACGGTGTCGCCCTTGACGTCGTGGGACTTATACATCGGGCCGGAGTAGACGACGTCCTTGCCGTAGTCCTTGGCCAGCGCCCAGAGCGCGAGGCGTGCGCCGATGTCCTGCTTGTTCTTGGGGTGGATGTCGAAAGGCCCACCGATGGGGTCGCCGATGTCGGTGGTGACCGCCATGCCGGTGTTGGGCAGGCGCAGCGCCCGGCGTTGTCCTTCACGGACCGGGCCCCAGCCGCCGCCCTCGGGCGTCCCGGCGTGTCCACGACCAAAGCCGGCCAACCCGACCCAGTAGAACGACAGGTCTTCGTTCTGAAAGACGTCACGCCAGCCCTTGACCAGGCCTTCCTTGAGGTAGTTGTACTTCAGGCCGTCGCGTGCATTGGACTCGCCCTGGTACCAGATGACGCCGCGGGCGCTCATCGGGGTCAGGCCCGCGACCATGCCGTTGTACAGCGTCGTGGGTTTGGTGCGCAGGTTCTTCGCGTTTGGGTCGCCGGGCAGCTCGCCCGACTTGAGCTGCTCGCTGATGCTCTTAAGCTCCGGAACCTTCTCAAATCCCACCGGCGGGGTCCAGGGCTCGATCCGCGTCCCGCCCCAGTTCGTGCCCACCAGCCCGATCGGCACGTTCAGTTCATTGTTCAAGGCTCGACCAAAGTAATAACCGCACGCGCTGAACCCCGCCACGGTCTCCGGCGAGCAGACCTGCCAAACCGCCTGCTGCGCATCTTTCTGCGGCTCCACCTGAGCGATGTGCTTGGGCACGTTAAACAAACGAATCATCGGATAGTCCGCGTTGGCGATCTCTTCCTGAGGATTCGCACACGCCTTGACAGGCCACTCCATGTTCGACTGGCCCGAGCAGATCCAGACCTCACCGATGAGGATGTCTTTGAACTCGATTTTTTCTTCCCCGCTTTCAACCTCGAGCGTATAGACCTTGCCATCCGCTTTGTATCGGCCCAACTTCGCCTGCCAGTACCCCTTCTTGTCGGCAAACGCCTGGGCTGCCAAAAATCGAGCCGTCGGGTCATCATTTGTCAATTCAACAACGACCGTGCTGCCCGGCTCCGCCCATCCCCACACCCGGATCGGCATCTCCTGCTGCAGGACCATGTGGTCGCTAAACACATTGGCGACCTTCAACTCCGCCTGCGCGATCGGCGACAGCAGGAGCAGGGTCAGCGTAAATAGGCAAGAGATTCGTTTCATCGATGGGCTCCGTTCGAGGGCTGGCGAAGATCGCGTCGGATCGAAGAATTGACGACCGACATCGCCTGATCGTTACCAGCGGGCATCGTACCCGCTTGCGTGCGTCCCGGCTGCTGCGTACTTTGGGCCGGTGTCCGACCAGCCGATCCAACAGCCCGATGCCTCGCTGCCGATGGGCCCGACCGACCTGCCGATCATCGGGATCGAGGAATACGTGGCCCTTCCCGACTGGGGGATCAAGCACCTGCGCGCGAAGACGGATACGGGTGCCCGGACCAGCGCGATCGATGCCTACGACATCCAGGAACTCGACGACAACCGGGTCAGGTTCATGGTCGTCTACTCCCGCAAGCATCCCGAGCACCGGCGGGAGGTCGTCGCCGAGATCACCCGCCGGGCCAAGGTGAAATCCAGCACCGGGCATCAGCACGAGCGGCTTTTCGTCACCACGACGCTGAAGGTCGGCCCGGTCGAGAAGACAATCGAAGTCAGCCTCATCAGCCGGCACAAGATGAAGGCCCGCATGCTCATCGGCCGCATGGCCCTGGCCGGGGACTTTCTCGTCGACCCGCAGCGCGACCGTCTGCTGACCAAACGCCCCGTAAGACGCAAGAAGAAGAAACGAAAGCCCAAAACCTAAAGGACCACCATGAAGATCGGTATCCTCTCCCGCGAGCCCAAAAACTACTCGACCCGGCGTCTCCGCGAAGCTGGCAAGGCCCGCGGCCACGATGTCCGCGTGTTCAACACGCTCGGCTTCTCCATCCACGTCGAAGAAGAAGAGCCGTCGCTCTATTACAAAAACAAGCCGATGCCCAACTACGACGCGGTCATCCCCCGCATCGGTGCATCCATTACGTTCTACGGCACCGCGGTCGTTCGGCAGTTCGAACAGATGGGCGTCTACACCCACAACACCTCCTGGGCCATCAGCGTCTCCCGCGACAAGCTGCGCTCGATGCAGATGCTCAGCCGACACACCATCGGCATCCCCGACTCGGCCTTCGTCCGCGCGAAAAACGAAGTCATCCCCGCGATCCGACGCGTCGGCGGCGCACCGGTCATCATCAAACTTCTCGAAGGCACGCAGGGCGTCGGCGTGATCCTCGCGGACACCGAGAAAATCGCCGAGGCGATCATCCAAACCCTGCAATCCACCAAGCAGTCGGTCCTCGTGCAGAAGTTCGTCAAGGAATCTAAAGGCAAGGACTTTCGCGCGTTCGTCGTCGGCGGCAAGGTCATCGCCGCGATGAAACGCCAGGCGGTCGGTGATGAGTTTCGCTCTAACGTCCACCGGGGCGGCCAGGCGACGCAGATCGAACTGACCGAGGAGTATCAGAAGACCGCCATCCACGCCGCGCACATCATGGGCCTCCGCGTCGCCGGCGTCGATATGCTCGAAGGCGAAGACGGGCCGAAAGTTCTCGAAGTCAACAGCTCGCCGGGGCTCGAAGGCATCGAAACTGCGACCGGCGTCGACGTCGCCGGCGAGATCATCAAGGACCTCGAAGAGCAGACGCGCTTCCCCGACATCGACCTGCGCCAACGGCTCACGCTCCGCGCCGGCTACGCGGTCGCCGAGGTACCGGTGGGCCCGAAATCGACGCTCAAGAATCTGACCATCGCCGAGTCCAACCTCCGCGATCAGCACGAGGTGATCGTTCTCTCCATCGAGCGCGGCTCGATCGTGATCCCCTCGCCAAAAGGCCAGGAGCAGATCCTCGTCGGTGACAAGCTCTTGTGCTACGGCAAGAAGGCCGTGCTCAACGACCTCGTCCCGGTGCAGAAAAAGAAAAAGAAAAAGAGCAAGAAGAAAAAGAAGACGACCTAGTCAGCTCTCGAACAGCTCGGCGCCCTCGCGGAGGAGGATGTTGCAGCTCTCTTCGTCTTCGTCGAAGGCGATGATGGCTTTGCCCTGTTCCAGGAGCTTGCGGACCTGTTCGATCGAACGCGGGGCGTCGGAAAGGTCGGTGCCGTTGCGCGTGACGAACTCCTCGATCAGACCGTCGAGCGTGTCGGAACTGAGTTGCTGATGAGGGATGCGGATCGGCATGAAAATCTTCGCCTCGGGCGCTTCGATCTGAACAGACGAAAGCTGGACGCTAATAATATTAACAGACCGGCGCGTCGTCGCGTAACGGTTTTAGTATGCTTTTTGTGGGCACGCAGGAGCGGGCCATGGTCATCGTAAGTTATTACGAGACAATGAATAACGCATCTGCGCGTGTATTCAATCGACTCACGGCGCGACGAGCAGGTCGCCGCTGTCGAGTTGTAATTCGTTGGCACGCATGAAAACCTCGTTGGGTACGACCGCGTGGATCTCGCCCGCCGCCGAGTCGTATTGCCAGGCGGCGCTGTTGTCGGCCGCGACGACGTCCGAATCCATGAACGCGTTGAACGGCGGTTTCTGGAAATACGGCCCGTAGTCGTCGCCCGTGATCGCGCCGTCGATATCGGTCGAGTTGACGAGCGCCTGCCACTGGCTGTCGATCATCTGAGCGTCGGTCGGGTAGACGCCGTTGTGGTCGTTCTTGTAGAGGTTCAGCGACTTCTTGATCGTGTTGAGTTGCGACGCAACGGCCGAGGACTTCGCGGTCTCGTTGGCGTTGGAGAACGTCGGGATCACGATGGCGGCGAGGATCGCGAGCAGCGTGACGACGATCATCAGTTCGATCAGGGTGATGCCTTTGCGGCAGTTCAGCTTGTACATCGTTTTGCCTCTTGAGTCGGATGTTTGGGGGTGGCGTTTGGTGGATTGATTTAGAACGGAAGCTCGTCTTCTTCGTCGAAGGGGTCGGCCTCGCTTTGGTAACCGTCCCACTCGGTGGGCGGTAGGTAGGTTTCGTCGCTGGGCGCGTCGTCGTAGCCGGGCATCGCGCGGTGGTGGACGCGGATGATTCGACCGAGCAACTCGCCCATCTGATCGGCGACCGAGGACATCGCATCGATCGCGGGCTCGGTGAAGGGCTGGTCGCGGTCGCGGAAGAGCGTGATGACGGCGAGCGCTTCGCCATCGCTGTTGACGGGCAGGGCAAGCAGGTCGCAGTCGGCGAGATAGTTCCAGTCGTCGCCTAGCAGTTCGTCGAGTTCGCGGTTGTCGGTGACGCGCATGACCGCCTCGTCGCGGGCCGCGACGACGGGCGCGAGCACGTCGGCGAGGTGTTCGAGCAGCATGTCGGCCGACTCTTTCGTGCAGTCGTAATTGACGTATCCGCCCAGCGAGAACTCATCGGCCGACGCGGGCAGGAACACCGCGGCGTTGCACGGCCCGGCCTGCTGGACGATGTATTCGAGGGTTTTGCGCAGCACCACTTCGAGGTCGAGCTCTTCGCCGATCGTCTGCTTGTAGCCCTCGGCCTGCGTGACGTTTTGCATCTGTACGGCCAACTCCTGGTAGGCCGTCACGAGATCGTTGCACAAGATGTCGACCTGGTCGCTCACCTCGGCGCGAGCGTCGTCGAGCCGGCGGCAAAGTCGCTTGAGCTTTCGGATACGCGTAGAGCGGACGCGCTGCACCCACTGCCGATCGAGCACCGCGGCGACACGTGCGCCGGCGTCTTCGAGCCAGCCGGCGTCCGGCGTGTCGGTCGGCTTGAGGATCAGATCCGATGCCCCGGCTTGCATGGCCTGCTGTGCGAAAGCGAAGTCGGGCTTGTCGGCGAGAACGATCGCAGCGGTCGCGGCGTCTTTGGCACGCAGGTCTTGTGCGAGCGCGAGGCCGGCGGCGTCGATCGTCTGCGGCACGATGGCGAGGTCGATCTTGCCGGCGTCGTTCAGAAGGTCGCGTGCCGCTTGCAGAGTGGCGGCCTGGACGACGACGATCTTGCCTTGCTTGGGCGCGATGCGCTCGAGCGCGGGGCCGATCGACGGGTTGGGGTCGATTAACAGAACGCGTCGGGTGCGTCGTTGGGTCGGCTTCGCGGGTTGCTCCACACCGCTGGCCGGGGTGCTCTCTAATGGATCGGGCACGTCTGTCTCCTCTTACTGATTCGCTCGGTCTCCGCCGAGCGACTGACTCCCAAGAAACATCGGGCGGCGCGTCGGGCAAGTCGAGCGATGCCGCGCACAATCCCCCATCGGGGCGTGGGTGTGTGACGGCTGCGCGGGATGCTGCGTTATGGGGCGGCGGATCGCGTTAAGCGGTGCCGATTGTGCCGGTGAGGTCGGGCGCGATAGGGAGCGTGAGCGTCGCGACCGTGCCCTGTCCGACGTTTGAGCGCAGGTCGATCCGCCCGCCATGCGCAGCAATGAGTTGCTGCGCCCGCGCGAGTCCCATGCCGACCTGTCGCCCGGCGGGCTTGGCGCTGAAGAAGGGGTCGAAGGCGTGCGTGAGCGTTCGACCGTCCATGCCGTCGCCGTCGTCGACGACTTCGATGACCACCGACGCGCGGTCCGCGCCGATGCCGGCCGAGAGATGGACGGCGCTGCTCGGATTCGACTGCACCGCGTTAAGCAGCAGCTCCGTGACGGCGCGGGCGATCATCGGCGGATCGCAAAACACGATCGGCAGATCGCCCTTGATCCCCATCGTGATTTCTGCGCCGCGCTCGCGCTTGGATCGCGACTGCCGAACGGTCCGCAGCACCTCGTCGAGAAGCGTCAGCATTTCGATCGGCCGCCCCTCGGGTTTCGGCGGCGTCGCGAACATGTGCAGCGCGGTGAT
>JBMYUK010000164.1:0-238 GCA_049605275.1 Phycisphaeraceae bacterium | reverse complement strand
AGGTCGCTGAGCCGATGCGATTCCTGGAAGATCAGTTGAGCGGCCTGTTGCTCGCGTGTGCCCTGATTCAGCGACATGGAAAGGAGCTGCGATCGACCGGAGATCACCGCCAGGGGGTTGTTCATCTCGTGCGCCGCCCCTGCCGCCATCTCACCGAGGCGTGCCATCGCTTCTTTTTCGAGCAGCGTCTGCTGGACTTCGGATAGCTCGGTGTTCGCGTCGTTGAGCGCCTCGCCGA
>JBMYUK010000163.1:0-6395 GCA_049605275.1 Phycisphaeraceae bacterium | reverse complement strand
TCGGCGTTGGTTCGTCCGAGGTTGGTTCGGGCGACCATTGCGGAAACGTTGGTATTAATCCGTGTCATGTGGACAAACCTCCGTGTTTGTCATCTGCTGCGGTGAGGCCGTTCGTGCCGCCGCGGGGTTTAGTTGCTCAGCGCGTTGCTGAGCTTCACAGGCCGGCGTGCACTCCGTTGCGCCGGTGGACAGAGCGAATCTATGGTGACTGGTTCAACCTCGATCGGCCGAGACTGTTCGGGCGACCGTTTCGTTGACGCAGGTTCTCGTCTGCAACACTTAAATCATCGATCTCGACTTGAGCGGCCTCCGCGTTCTCTTTGCGGATGGCTTCGTACACTTCTTTGCGATGGACCTGGATCGTGCGCGGGGCGTTGATGCCCAGCCGAACCTTGTCCCCCCTGATGTCGACGACGGTGATCTCGATCTCGTCGCCGATCATGATCGTTTCGTCGCGCTGTCGTGATAACACGAGCATGCTTGGTGGGTCCTTCCTTGGCCTGAGTCTCGCCCTGCATCCTGCAAGGCCCCGCGCAACACGTCTCGCGCGGTCGTTGTTCTATCGATTCACATTCCCGGCAACACGGACGCCGGGTCAAACACTTTTCTCCACGATTCACGCGCTCTGGGCGTGGACCGCGGCCTTCACTTCGACCAGAGGCACGCGCGTGGTGAAGCGCCGATCGCTTAGCACCAGTTGCTCGCCCAGGCAGTTCTTCACGTTCACGACCAAGGGCCCCTGCAGGTTGCCGGTCAGCGTCTCGCCGCGCTTGTTCACGATGACGAGCACCTGCGCGTCGTCCACCGTGTCCAGCGCGAGCTGGCCGATCTGCTCGGCTTTGACCGGGACCTTGTAGGTCGGGATAAACAGCGTCGGGTCCGTGACGATGAACGCCAGGTCCGCCTTATCGACCGACTGCAGCCACCAGAAGTAGCTGTCCTGGCCCGCTTCGATCAGCACGTAGCGCTGATACTCGGGGAAACCGAGCAGGCCCTTTTGGAACGTCATGACCCGTTGGTCATCGACTTCGATTTCACCGAAACGTGACGAGTTGATCTTCATCGCCGGTACACCTCTGCAGCCCGATCCATCCTGGTTCCATACCCGCTTGGGACATCCTGTCGCGGGCGGCGGCTCCAACCGCCGATCGTTTTTGCGCGGGGCGGGTCGGCTGCTGACCGCGTCCCGCGCAACACTTGCGCGACTAGCGCAAGAAGTCCAACAAACTCAACTGCTGATTGGCCGAGCCAACCTGCAACGACGCCTGCAACTGCAGCTGTAACTGCTGAAAACGCGTCAACACTTCCGTTAAATCCGCATCCTGTAACTGGCTGAGCATAGTTTGCTCCTGGATGTCGCGATCCTGAATCAGGACGAGTTGATCTTGAACCCGCCTGGCCTTGACGCCGACCTCTGCCCTCGCGGACACGACCAGGTCGATGTCGTCTTCGACAGAGCTACCAGCAAGCGAGATGCCAGCTTCGTCGTTATTTCGCAAAGCGGTGCTTAATTCTTGAAGATGCGTGAATAAGTTCTCGACGCTCAGCTTCGATTGGTCTTCGCCGGCGATCGTCGACGCCGCGCCCGCGTTCGACTTGATCCCCAGGTTCTCGGCCGCGAAGCTCAGCCCCGCGTTGGTCACGATAAAGTCACCGCCGCCGATCGTGTTGTCCGTGATCTCAAAGCCGTTGCCCGTCGCGGCCAGGGCGATCTGAAAATCCGTGCCGAGCGTCAAGCCCGCCGTTGTCGCCGCCGCCTGCGTCAACGCGATCACGTCCGACACCGTCGACGCGGAAGCGAGGTCCACCGTGAAGTTCGTTCCGTCGTGCAGCGTGATGTCGAGGTCCGCGTCGCCCGCCGGGGTCGTCTGCACACCCACGCCGCCGCGGAAGTCAGACAGTAGCGTGCTCTGCCCGAGCGTGCGAAGGCCCAGGTCCTCGGCCGTGGTCCCGCCGTTCTCGCCGATGCTCAGCTCGATGCCGCTGACCTCGCTCACCAGGTCCAGCCCCGTGCCCGCTTCGTTGATCGACAAGCGCAGCCCGAGGTTCAGCGCGTCGATGACGTTCTGCATGTCCTGCACCGTCGTCGCGGCAGAGAAGTCGGCGACGGCCGTGTTCTCGCCCTGATTGATCAATAAGCCGCTGGCGAAATCGACCGACGCGCCGAAGCTCGATAGCTGCGTCCGCTCGGTGAGCTTGACGTTGAGGTCGGCGCCGGCGACGGTGCTCGCGGTCGCCGTGAGGTCGAGGCCAAGGTCTTGCGCCGTGGTGCCGCCGGCCGCGTCGACGATCGTGATCGTGTTGCCCGCGTTGGCGGTGAGCGTGTAGCCGCCGGGCGTGAGTGCGATGGACCCGGCGCCGGGCGATAGGCTCGCGATCGACTCGTTCACGCGCGTCACCACGTCGTCGAGCGTGTCGGCATTCGTCAGATCCACCGTCGTCGGTACGCCGTTGACCGTCAGCCCGATCGCCCCGGCCGAGAAGCCGCGCTCGCGCGCGCCGTCGATGTCGCGCAGCCGAACCTGACCGTCGGCCCGCGGATCGAGGTCGATCAGCGTCTTCACCCGAGAAGACAGCGCACCCAGCGCGTCGATGCCGTTGCTGTTGAAGTCGAGATTGCTCAGCGCCCCGCCGTCGTTATTGAGGCTCGTATCGCCGCCGGTGTATCGGATGCCGCCGAGAAACGACGTGAACACCGGGTTGCCGTCGCCCGCGCCGTTGTTGCCGCCGAAGACCGCCAGGCCGTTGAACTGACGGTTGGCCGCCTCGATCGCCCCGGCCAGCTGCGCGTCGATCACGCCCGCCTGGGTCGCGCGCGTCACCGCGTCCGAGCCGATGCCGATCTGACTCGACGCGATCTGCTGGGCCTCGATCAAGATATCCGTGATGTCGCGCAGTGCCGCGTCGCCGAGGTCCAACACGCCGCGCGCGTGCTCGAGGTTGATCTGCTGCTGCTCCCGCAGAATCTTCGACTGATTCAGATGAAGCATGGCCGAGATGCTGCCCGGCGCATCCGAGCCCCGGCTGAGCTTCTTGCCCGTCGACGCCTGGTCCTGCGCCAGCAGCAAGTCGCGCTGGGTCTCCTGCAACCGGCGTCGCAACAGCTCGCTCGACATCAGGTTCGAGGTGCGGCTCAGCAGTGGAGAGATCGTGGACATCGGGGTTGGGGATTAAGGGTTTAGGTGTTGGGTCAGACGATGCTGATGAGGGTTTGCATCAGCTCGTCGACGACGTTGAGGAAGCGCGCGTTGGCCTGGTACATCCGCTGGTAGCTCATGAGGTCGATCGTTTCTTCGTCCGCGTTCACGCCGCTGATGGCTTGCTGCTGCACCTTGAGGTTTTCCTTCACGACCGAGTCCGCGTTCAACTGGTCGATCGCCTGTGAGGTACGGATCGACACGTCTTCGATGTGTCGATTCCAATACGACGGCAGGCTCAAGCCCTGGAGCGACTCGACGCCGGTCGAACGCAGCGACGCGATCGCGAGCGCGCCGCGGTTGTCGCCGGGAAGGTGCTCGCGCGCCACCGCGATGTAGCGTGGATCGCCGACGAGGTCGCGGTTGACGTTCATGTCTCCCGCTTCTTTGCCGGTGAAAAACGTGTTGATCCCCAGCGCCGCGACCGCGCCGGTGTTGTCGTCGCTGAAGCTGAACTGAAAGTCCTGCGCGTCGGCGGTGATCTCGAGTCGGCCGTCGCTCGTGACCGTTGCGCTGATGTTTGCGACCGCATTGATCGACGCAGCCAGACTGTCCAGGCTGGTGTCGTTGGTCGGATCGATGCCATCCAGATCGACGCGGATCGTCTCGCTGATGCGTTGGCCGGTGGAGACCTGGGTCACATGCAACTGAAACGAGCCGTGCTCGATGTCGAAGGGGATCTGCGCGGTCGCGTCGTTGAGCGCGACGGTCGTATCGAGCACCTCGGTCGTCCCCAGCGCCGAGTCGAGCAGGTTCAGGCCCTGGCTCTGGCTGTGGATCTTGTTGACCTCGTAGATCATCGCGTTGGCGTAGGTGTCCAGCGTCTGGATCGCGTTCTCGAGGTGCACGTCGCGGAACTCGATCAGCGCGCCGAGCTCGCCGCTTCGGATATCCAGCGGGCTTCGGTCCTCGGCCAATCGCACCGTCGTCGTCAACTGACCGTCGACCGAGTCCGTCGTCACGGCGATGCCGCGGTTGTCGTTACCGATCACGATCGGCAGCGAGCCGACGAAGATATCGATCGCGCCGCTTCGCTGCTCGTTCACCGAGAAGTCGATGTACTCGGCCAGCTCGGTGAGATAAAGATCGCGCTGGTCGCGCAGGCCGCCGGCGTCGGTAGGCTGGCCGCCCTCTTGGATCGCAATCGCTTCGTTCAACTCGGCGATACGATCGAGCAAGTCGTTCGCGGCGCGACCGGCGTTGGCCGTGCGGTCGTCGATCCGCTTTTGCAGATTCAAGAACTCGCCGCGCACCGAGCGGACGTAATCGCTCAGCGTCTCGGCCTGCTCGACCGCGAGCGTCCGCAGCGACAGGTCCTGCGGGTTGTTGGCGATCTGCGACCACGCGTTAAAGAACTCGCCCATCCGCGTCGAGATGTCGATCTCCGACAGTTCGTTCTCGATCGCCTCGATCTCGGACCAGAGGTCCTGCGCAACTCGGCTGCCGCCTTCGTCGGACACGGCGTTTCTCAGCCGCGCTTCGAGCGCTTCGTCGACCGCGCGGGTGATCGACGCGATCTGCACGCCGTTGCCCAGGAAAATACCGCGCTGCAGCTCGCTGGAGCGCACCGCGGCGAGGTTGATCTCGTTTCGGTGATAGCCCTCGGTCGCGATGTTGGCGAGGTTGTTACCCGCCACTTGGATCGCCGCCTGCGACGCGAGCAGGCCGGAGCGTCCGATGTGTAGCGAGCTGGTCAATCCCATGGGGGTTTCCGTGGCGTGGGTCGTTTAGGCGGTCACTTTGAGCGTGCCGAACGTCTGCGTCGTCGGGGGTTGCGGCTGGCTGGCGGGTGCGTAGCCAGCGGCGCGTCCGGCGCTGCCGAGCGTGGTGACCAGGCCCTGCATGTGCTTCAAGAGCGCTTCGGTCGCCCGACGCGTGACCGACGACTCGTCCTTCACCAGCGCGATCCGTTCGCGCAGCTGCTCGCGCAACACCAGCAGCCGACCCCGCGCCGGTTCGGGCAGCCGCTCCGCCAAATCACGCATCCGCATCGGCTGCGTCGCCGACGGATCGATCACCCGCGTCAGCTGCGCGACCAGTTCCTGCCGACGCTTCTCCAGATCGCCGATCGCCTGCACCAACGCGTTCTCCAACCGCGAGCACTCCGACACGCCGTGATGGTCGGCCAGGCGTAGCGCCTCGCGCTGACGCTTCATCAGCACCAACAACTGCTCGTGCCGATCGGTCAATTGCTTCAGCACCGCTTCGAGCACCGGGATGTGTTTACGCAGCGGTTCAACCATTCGCTTTCAACCCTCCGCCGAACGCGGCATCGCTCAGCTGCTTGTACACCGCGTCGACCAAATCAAACCGCGTTGCGCCGGCGATCCGGTCGGCCAGCACCTGATCCATCTGCTGCTGAAACACCTTCTCCGTTCGACCGCCGTGCACCAGGTTGGCCGCGAGCGGGTCGCTGCGCATCTGCTCGAAGAGCGGCATGATGAGCGTGGTCGAGACGAGCTTCTCCGCCGCCTCGCGGAGCTGCGCCCCTTCGCCCCGGCCCTCGCTGCGGGCGCGGTCCATGAAGCCCGCGAACACCGGAGCCGACGGATCGGCCCCGCGCTGCGCGGCCGGCCGCGGCGCCTCATCCACCTTAAACGTCGTGGTGCTAAGCGCTTCGATCATTTATAAATTAGCTCCGCGTGCAACACGCCCAGGTCGTGGATCTCTTTGATGATCGCGATGCGGTCTTCCGACGGCACGTTCAGCGTATTCAACGCGTCGAGCAACTGACGCAAGCCCGTCCCGCCGCGGTTGTCGGGATCAATCACCGCGAACGGCACGTTCTCCACCCGCGGATTGTTCGGGTCCGGCTCGGGCTCGGGCGTCACGATCTGGATCGTCATCCCCTTGTGCGAAATAATCACCGGCGATAACTCGACATCACGCGTCATCGCGATCGTGCCCTCCGCGCGATTGATGATCACGCGCGCCCCGCCCGACGCGATCTCCGAGTCGATCGTCGTCCCCATGATCTGCGTGATAAAGCTCGAGAGGTTCGGCAAAGCCTCGTCGGGCACCTGCACGATCACGTTCTTCTGGTCCACCGCGTGAGCGATCGGCTCGGCATCAATCGACAACACCATCACGCCGTTGATCGCCTCGGCGATGAAGTTCGCCAGTTCCCACGAGGCCTTATTCTCCTGTAAAACCAATGTAATCCGGTTGTTCCGATCCAGATTCATCGAAGGCACGTCG
>JBMYUK010000162.1:0-6442 GCA_049605275.1 Phycisphaeraceae bacterium | reverse complement strand
CACGAGTTCGGCGTCGTCACCGCGATCAATGCCGACAAACCCGCCGGATTCACCAACGACGATCTGCAGTGCTATCTCGACGCCGCCAAGTCCATTACGGCCCGGCTCAGCGAACTCGCGGGGGGGCTGGCCCGTGCTTGACGTGCAATCCACCCTCGACGCGCTCGGCGAGCACCGCGGCCAGGGCGTCCGCGTCGCCATCATCGACACCGGCGTCGAAGCGGACCACCCCTGGGTCGGCGGCCGGCTGGTCGAGTCCTTCGGCGTCAAACGCTTCGACGACGGACGCGTCGACATCGAAGCCTGCGAGCCGATGGACGTCTGCGGGCACGGCACCGCCGCCGCGGGTCAGATCCGAAGGCTCGCGCCGCAGGCCGAACTCCTCAGTATCCGCGTGCTCAGCGAGACGCGCGAGGGCTCGAGCGAAGCCCTCGTCGCCGCGCTGCAGTGGGTCGCCAAGCAGCGCGTCGACGTCGTCAACATGAGCCTCTCCACGCTCCGCCTCGCGCTCGCGCTCCGCATCGGCCACGCCGTCGACGAACTCTACGCCAAGCACGTGCCCTGCATCTGCGCCAAGGGCTATCAGCAAGACGGCCGAGACTACCCCACCAGCTTCGGCGCCTCCATCGGCGTGACCTACGACGCGATGCACCCCGCCGAGCTGCGCTACCGCGAAGGCGACATGGTCGAGTTCGTCGCCGCGGGCGTCGACAGCGTCGTCGCCTGGCAGAACGGCTCGACCCGCAAGGTCACCGGCTCCAGCTACGCCACCCCGCTCGTCGCAGGACTCGCAGCACGCATGCACTCCGCCCGGCCCGGCCTCTCTGTCTTCGAAATCAAAACACTCCTCAAAGCCTACGCCGACCGCTACGCCAAAGGCTGGCGCGAAGACTGGATGAACAAGCTCGAAGACGCCGTCGCCTCGGCATAACACAGCTCGACGCACAACAACGATTCAGCCCCGCTCGACTCAACGCCGCTGCATGCGCTCGCGCGGCAGCCGAGGGTGCCACAGCGGATCGTCGAGGTGCTCCGCATCGACCAAACACACGTCCAGACCCGCCGCGCCCTCGCCGACGATGCACGGCGGCGGAACGCGCACCTTAAATCCCTTGAGCACCTTGGCGTCGAACAGGTCCCCGCTCTGCGGCGCGCTCCCCGGAAACAGCGCGACGCTCGCGTACGATTGATCTTCGCGTTTGATCCGCAGCCAAATCAGGTCGCCGTACAACTCGCCGGATCGATCGAGCCGGATCTGCGCGCCTTCGGCTTCGAGCGTGCGGGTGATCGTGTAGTGCTCCTTGGCGAGCCAGCCCCCGCTGCGCCGCCTCGGGCCCCAGGCGTTTTGTAAGGCGCGGAAGAGATTCCACGTGTGCCACCGCGGGGTCTTGTAACTCATCGTGGCGGTGACCTTTTCCCCAGCCAACTCCGGGGGCAGGTGGATCGTGCCGTCGATAGCAAATCGATCCCCCGCCGAGCGCGTGATCCCGCAGCCGGTGAGCGCGACGAGCGAGAGGGCGAGTGCGAGGGTGAGGGTGAGGCGGACTTGTTTGGTAAGCATATACTAACTTTAATGCTTCACCAGCTCCCTTGCAAGCCTTTTTGAAGTAATTACTTCAAAAAAATCCCTCCGTACGCGTAACAACCCCGAATCGCCACGCGTCTTCTCGCTCCGGTCAGCACTTTTTGCCGATGATGGCAACCGCTCGGCCGGGAAAGGACCCGTGCGTCGTGACCCACTCCGCTCACCCCTACCGCATCGATTCGTATCCGCCCAACCCCGACGACTTCCGCTTGGCCTACCCTGTGATACAGGATAATCTGGCCCGCAAAGTCGACCCCGCCCGACCCGGCCGGGCCCACGCCCCCACCAGCAAAACCCAGGCGCAAAAGGCCCTGCGCCGAGCCGCGATGCCCAGGCCTCAGAGTCACATGGACAACCTCCCACAGCCCGGCGAGACTCAAGAGCAGTGGTACGCCCGCATCGTCGGCGACTACTATCGCTTTCTCTATGCCACGGCCTACCCGATCGTCCGCAACCCCTCCGACGCCGAGGACGCCGTGCAAACCGCGACGCTCAACGGCTTCAAACGCCTCGAAGCCCTCAACGACGAGCGTGCGATCGTCTCGTGGATGGCGATGATCACCCGCAACGCCGCGCTCGACATCGTCCGCAAGCGTAAACGCACCGCGGGCGGCACCGGCGCCGCCGACGCCGAGGAGATCCAGATCGCCGCGGACGAGCCCGACGAGAAGTACCAGATGGACGAGGACCAGCGGGCGATCGTGTTCGACGCCGTCTCGGAATTACCCGAGTCGCAGGCGGCGGTGATCACGCTTCGGCACGTCGAGGGCCTGGAGATCGCTGAACTGGCCGACCGCTTGAACATCACCGCTAACAACGCGCGGGTCCGCCTGTTTAGAGCCTACGAGAAGCTGCGCGCCAACCCGTCGGTCCGTAGCGCGCTCGGCCTTGACGAAGCGTGATCCGAGCGACGCCGTCGCCAAGCCCGCCGGCTGATGCCGACCGCTCAAGCCGCAACATCGCTACAACCGGACATCGCAAAAAAACTTGCTTTTGCCCAAACGCTCGATGTAACACGCTCGGCCTACCCCCGTCCTCTATGACGGCCGCATCGTTCCCGGTTGCGGACAAGAAGGAACAGCCATGACCGATCAGAACCGACCCACCATCGACCGCGAACTGCGAGAACAGGAAGCCGCCGAGCACGGCCTCACCCGTTTCTTCGCAGCCCTCACCCCGCCCGCCGGCGCCAAAGAACGCCTGCTCGCGAAACTCGAGAATCGTTTCCACGAGTCGCAGCTCACGCTCGACGACTCCGGCCCCTACAGCTTTGAAGAGGCCGCGGCGCTCGCGCAAGTCGACGAAGCAACCAGCGACCTCCTCGCCGCCGGCCTCGAAGAACAGATCATCGAAGCCGAACTCGACGACGAAGACGAGTAAGCCAACACCATACCGACCACGCACGGCCGGGACGTCTTGTCTTTTTCCTCCTAAGACACAGGCGCCCCGGTTTTTTCATTCACACACCCCACGCAACGCGGCGCGACAATACGATACGATCTTTACTCCCAAAAGCCCATCGATTCAATCGATGAGCATCTACCAAAACACCAAAACCCCGACGCGAACGCCATGACACCACGACTGATCCTCCCGCTCCTCGCACTGCTTCTTATTCACACCCACGTCGCTTGCGCCGCGCCCAACCCCGACAAACCCAACGTCGTCATCTTCTTCACCGACGACCAGGGCTACGGCGACTTGTCCTGCTTCGGCAACCCGACGATCCACACGCCTCACCTCGACCAGATGGCCGCAGAGGGAATGAAGCTCACCCAGTTCTACGTCGCCTCGCCCGTCTGCTCGCCCTCACGCGCCGCCCTGCTCACCGGCAGCTACCCCAAGCGCATCAACATGCACAAGCACGTCATCTTCCCGCAATACGACTACGGCATGCACACCGACGAACACACCATCGCCGACATGCTCAAAGCCAACGGCTACGCCACCGGGATGTTCGGCAAGTGGCACCTCGGACACCGCGAAGGCCTCATGCCCACCGATCAGGGCTTCGACACCTTCTACGGCATCCCGTATTCCAACGACATGTCCACCTTCCAACGCAAAAACAACGACAAGTACACCTACAACCTCCCGCTGATCCGCGACAAAGAAGTCCTCGAGTGGGAACCACGCCAACACGACTTCACCAAGAACGCAACGAATGAAGCGACCAAGTTCATCGCACAAAACAAAGACAACCCCTTCTTCGTCTACATCCCGCACGCCATGCCGCACATCCCGATCTATGCCAGCGAAGAATTCGAGGGCACCAGCAAGCGCGGACTCTACGGCGACGTCATCGAAGAGATCGACTGGTCCGTCGGCCGAGTCATCGCCACCCTCAAAGAACACGGCCTCGATGACAACACCATCATCCTATTCGCCACCGACAACGGGCCGTGGGAAGCCTTCCGGCAGTACGGCGGTTCGGCGGGCCCCCTCCGGGGCGCGAAAGGACAAAACTGGGAAGGCGGGCAGCGCGTGCCCTGCATCATCCGCTGGCCCGGCAGCATCCCCGCCAACAGCGTCTGCATGGAACTCACCCGCTCCATCGACATCCTCCCCACCCTCGCCGAGATCACCGGCAGCAAACTCTCCGACAACAAAATCGACGGCGGCTCGATCAAGGGCCTACTCCTCGGCGAAGAAGACGCAAAACCCGCCAGCGACACCTTCCTTTACTACTCGGCCCGCGGCGATCTCAACGGCATCCGACAAGGCCCGTGGAAGCTGCTCTTCAAAGGCAGGGAAGCTAAAGAAGAAGGCGGCACCGCGCTCTTCCATCTCGAGATCGACATCTCCGAGAAGTGGAACGTCGCCAAGAACAACCCCAGCTTGGTCGAGCGTCTCGAGGCCCTGGCAAAAGAACTCGACGCCGAGATCACCGCCAACGCCCGCCCGACGCGCACGGTCAAAGAAACGCTCTGGGACTGGCCGAACAAAAAGTTCGACGATCCGAACCCGAACCTCCAAGGCCGCGGCCCGGACCCCAGCGAATAAGGCACATGCCACTCGAATCTCGCGAACTCCGATAACCGCCGCGCTACACGCGGGGGTCGAATCGACTGGGATCTGTTCGGCATGATGGTGATCAAAGTCGGAAATGGCTCGAACCCAGTGCGTTGCCCGGCGGCTACGCAACGCATCAAGACTTATTGACATGTGCATTGGCTACGGGCGTGATAAGAATCACGCCTCGAAACTGCGCGATTGGGCTGGTTCAGAAGCATAGCCGCGATGCTACGCATCGCAGGCAAGTCGCAATTAGCGTGTCACACTCTGCCTGCGACGCGTAGCGTCGCGGCTATTTCTTCTTTTAGAAGATTCAAAACTGGAACTGTGTGGGCATGACACTGTGCCAAAGACCTGTCTCTGTCTTGGGAAGTAGACAGCGCCGAGGCAAGTCTGGTGAACACGACGCAAGCTGGTTTAGTTTTTCACTTCGTACTCGGCGTCGATGACGTCGTCGTCGTTCGATGCGTCGTCGCCGGATGCTGCGTCGGCGGCGGGGTCGGCTTGCGTCGGGTTCTCTGAAGCCGAGGCCTCGTAGATCGCCTTGCCGAGTTCCTGCACGTCGGCGTTGAGCGAGGTGAGCGCGGCCTGGATTGCTTCGCCGTCGTCGCCCTTGATCTTCTCTTCGAGGTTACTCAGCGAAGACTCGATCTTACCGCGAACTTCGGGGCCGACCTTCTCGCCGTGCTCTTCGAGTTGCTTGCGGGTCTGGAAGACGACTTGGTCGGCCTGGTTCTTGAGATCAACGAGCTCGCGGGCCTTCTTGTCCGACTCGGCGTTGGCTTCAGCGTCCTTTTTCATCGCCTCGATCTCGGCTTCGGAGAGACCCGAGCTGCCGGTGATCTCGATCGACTGCTCCTTGCCGGTCGCCTTGTCGGCGGCCTTGACGTTGAGGATGCCGTTGGCGTCGATCTCGAAAGTGACTTCGATCTGCGGCGTGCCGCGCGGCGCGGGCGGGATGTCGGTGAGGTCGAACTGGCCGAGCGTGCGGTTGTCCTTGGAGAACTCGCGCTCGCCTTGGAGAACGTGGATGGTCACGCTGGGCTGGTTGTCGCTCGCGGTCGAGAAGGTCTGGCTCTTACTCGTCGGGATCGTGGTGTTCTTCTCGATGAGCTTCGTCATCACGCCGCCCATCGTTTCGATGCCGAGGGACAGGGGCGTGACGTCGAGGAGCAGGACATCGCTGTCGCCGCCGGAGTCGAGCACGCCGCCCTGGATCGCGGCGCCGAGCGCGACGACCTCGTCGGGGTTGATCGACTTATTGGGTTCCTTGCCGAAGAGCTCTTTCGCGATGGCCTGGACCTTGGGGATGCGGGTCGAGCCGCCGACGAGTACGACCTCGTCGATATCGCCGGTGGAGAGGCCGGCATCTTTCAGCGCGGTGAGGACAGGCTGCTTGATGCGCTCGAAGAGCTGATCGCAGATCTCTTCGAACTTGGCCTGCGAGATGTTGATCTGCAGGTGCTTAGGGCCTTCGTTAGTCGCGGTGATGAACGGTAGGTTCACGGTCGTGGACTGTGCGGTGGACAATTCGCACTTGGCTTTTTCCGCGGCCTCTTTGAGTCGCTGCAGCGCCATGGCGTCTTTGCGGAGGTCGATGCCGTCGGTGCGGTTGAACTCGTCGGCGAGGTAGTTGATGAGGGCCTCGTCCCAGTCGTCGCCGCCGAGGTGGCCGTCGCCGGAGGTCGAGAGGACTTCGAAGACGGTGGTGCCGTCGGCCTCGCCGATGTCGAGGATGGAGACGTCGAAGGTTCCGCCGCCGAGGTCGTAAACCGCTATCTTGCGATCCCCGGTCTTCTTGTCCATGCCGTAGGCCAGCGCGGCCGCGGTTGGCTCATTGAT
>JBMYUK010000161.1:0-6454 GCA_049605275.1 Phycisphaeraceae bacterium | reverse complement strand
CCCGCATCGCCGACGAGTACGTCCGCGTGCCGGACCTGGCCGACCCCGACGCGTTCGCCGCCCGCGTCATCGGCGACTCGATGGAGCCCGAGTACCGCGAGGGCGACATCGTGGTCTTCAGCCCCGCGCGGGACGTACGCGACGGCGTCGACTGCTTCGCCCGCCTCGAGCCCGACCACGAGAGCACCTTCAAGCGCGTCTTTTTCGATCATGCGCATCATGCGATCCGACTCGAACCGTTGAACCCTGACTACCCAACCCGCACCGTGGACCGCGAGCAGGTCGCCGGGCTGTTCCGCGCCGTCTGGCGGATGAGCCGGCTCTAGACCGGCTCTAGATCGGCAGTAAGTTGCTCGCCACCGGTAACCCAACCGGCGTGTTTGTGCGCACGGCGAATTGGCTCGTGGTCGAACCGCTGCGGCGCGGCCGAAACCAACGCTTTATCCGGACCCGAGCCGCGGAGCGCCGCCGATTTCCTGCGCCCCGCGCGCGCACGCAGCGGTCGCGTCGCGAATTCCGCGGTCGACGCCGTAAACCCGGCGGACCGAGGCGTCGATACAAACAGGGGCACTTCTGCGGCACGGGCCGAGGTGGGGCGGGTGCGAGCAGCGGACGGCCGAATGAACAAACCCATCGAGACATTACGACTCACCGATCGCGACAAGGCCAAGCTCCTCTGGGCAATCGAAGAGGCCAACCGGCGCGACGACGGCGAAAACCAGCGCCGCCTCCGCGTCCCCTGCAAGGACGTCAAAGAGGCGATCCTCGATCTCAAATCCACCGGCACCGGGTCGACCAAGCTCAATGTGCTCATCCGAAACCTCAGCCGATGGGGCGCCGCCCTCGTGCACGGCCGATACGTCCATCCGGAAACCAAGTGCGAGTTGCTCATGCAGGCCGAGAACGGCGCCTGGCATAAACAGGTCGGCGTGATCCGCCACTCCCGACACATCCAGGGCATGATCCACGAGATCGGCGTCGCCTTCGAAGAGCCGATCGACCTCAGCGAGTTCGCCAGGCTCACCACGCAGGAAGAGGCGCAGTACCTCCAGGAACTCGCCGACGACATGCCCGAGCCCAGCGAAGACGACGAAGTCATCGTCCAACTCTCCAGCCGCGTCCTGCTCACCGACGACTACGCCAGCGACCGCAAGCTCTTCGGCCACTGGCTGTCGCAGGCCGGCTTCACCGTCTCGACCATGGTCGACGGCCGGGGCACGCGCATCCAGATCCAGGAACAGGTCTACGACTTGGTCATCATCGACTACCGACTCGACGGGGAGAACGGCGTCAAGCTCATCCACGAGCTTCGACAAGGCAACTTCACCGCGCCCATCATCTGCATCTCGTCGGACGACAGCGACGACGTCGAACAAGCCGCGCTCGACGCCGGCGCAAACCGCTTCCTGCAAAAACCCTTCAGCGAACAACAACTGCTCAGCACCGCCTACGAACTCACCGGCGTCGATAACAAAGCCGAGCAGACGCCCATCTATTCGACCTTCAAAGACAAGCCGGAGATGCGCCCCCTGCTCACCGAGTTCACCCGCGGACTATCCGCCTACGTCGATGAGCTCCGCGACGCCAACGCTCAGGGCGACATCGAAGCGCTCGACTACATCTCGCACCGGCTCAAGGGCGCGGGCAACGGCTACGGCTACCCCGACATCACCAAGTGCGCCGCCGCCGTCATCAACGCCATGAACGCCGACGCGCCCGAACTCGAATCGATCAAAAACGCTGCCGGCGAACTCATCTCGACGCTCAACCGCATCAAGCTCGGCTAGAGCATCGTACGCTTGGCTTATATACGAGTCACCTTGTGAAACTTGGCGATTGGATCGGTATCAAAGCATCGCCGCGATGCGACGCATCGCAGGAAACTCGCGATCAGCGTGTCATGCTTTGCCTGCGACGCGCAGCGTCGCCGCTGTTGCGTTGAGAAAGCTCAAAACGGGATACGCATGAGCAAGACGACGCACATTCCTGCCTAACTCTTCGTCGCCTTCGTCTCAAGACCGTCGGCCGCGGCGGGGCGGGTGTTTTTTCTTTTTCATCGACGACGACTTCTTGCGTCGGCCGACCTTGCCGGGCTTGCGCTCTTTGCCACCGGTGGGCACCGGGTCCTGCGGTCTGCCGCCTCGCTTCTTCTTGCCGGACTTGCCCTTGCCCTTCGACTTGTCGCCGGTGCTGGCCGCGTCCTGTTTTCGCCTCGGCTTGCGATCGTCGAGGATAACCAGCTCCATCTGACGACGGGGCAGGTCGATGTTCGCGATGCGGACGGTGAACCGGTCGCCGATCGCGATCGTTCGGCCCGACCGCTGCGCAACCAGTGCGCCGGTGTTGGGGTTCAGCTTCCAGCGGTCGGACTTGTCACCGGGCAGGTCGGAGAGCTTGACGAAGCCGTCGACGAGGTAGGTATCGACCTCGAGGAACGCGCCCTGGCCGGTGACGCCGGTGACGGTCGCGCCGAAGTCTTCGCCGAGCCTCGTAGACAGCAGTTGCAGCACGAGGAACTTGCGCAGCTCGCGCTCGGCCGCGGTGCTGTTGCGTTCGGTGTTCGAGCAGTTGCGCCCGATCTCGACGAGCTCGTCCTCGCCGGGGACGCGCTTGTCCTTTTCGATCTTGCGGGCGATCTGTTTAAGGGCTCTACCTCGCAGCGGCATATCCATGGGGAGGCCGAGCTCGCGCTGCGCGTCGATGACCGCGTTGAGCGAGCGGTGGACGACGAAGTCGGGGTAGCGTCGGATCGGGCTGGTGAAGTGCGTGTAGTGTTCGCTGGCGAGCGCGAAGTGACCGACCGGCGTCGGCGCGTACTCGGCCCGGCTGAGCGTCTTGAGCACGGCCATGTGCACCGCATGCTGCGCCGGCGTGTTGCGCACCTTGTCGAGCAGCCACTGCAGTTCCTTGCGCGACGGCTTGGCGGGGATGTTGAACCCCGCGACCCGCGCGAACGTCCGCAGGTCCTTGAGCCCGTGCGCGTCGGGGTCGGGGTGGACCCGGCGGATCATTGGCGTGTCGAGATCGTCGAACAAGCGCGCGGCCGCCTCGTTCGCCTCGACCATGAACATCTCGATGAGCGTGTGCGTGTACGCGTCGTCTTCGGGCTCGGCATCGACGACGTGGCCGATCTCGTTGAAGATCAAAGACACCTCGGGCAGCCCCAGTACGATCATGCCCTGCTTGAAACGTCGCTCGCGGATCGTGCGCGACAACTCGTTCATGAGCTTGAGCGACTTGATGAGTTCACGCGAATACTTGGCTTCGCCCTTGCAGTGCTTGCGGGCCTCGCGGAGGTCGTCGTCGATCAGCGCCTGCGCTTCGAGGTAGGTCAAGCGCTTGGCCGAGCGGATCACGGTCTTGGCAAAGCGTTGGCTGAGGACGTTGCCGCGCTCGTCGTAGGTCACGAAGACCGACTTGGCGAAGCGGTCGACGCCTTCCTGCAGCGAGCACACGCCGTTGGACAAGACTTCGGGCAGCATCGGGATGACCTTGCGCGGCAGATACGTCGAGTTGCCGCGGGCGTAGGCTTCCCGATCGAGCGCGCCGCCGAGTTCGACGAAGTGTGCGACGTCCGCGATGTGGATGCCCAGCTCCCACGCCGCGTCGCCCTTGTTTTCCAGGCGTTTGATGGAGATCGCGTCGTCGTAGTCTTTGGCGTCGGGCGGGTCGATCGTGGCGATGAGGATGTCGCGGAGGTCTTCGCGGTCGTCGGGGATCGCCTCGGCCGTGCCTTCCATCTTCTGCGAAGCGGCGCGGGCCTCGGCCAGGACGTCTTGACCGAACTTCTCCGCCAGGCCGTAGGCCCGCATGACGGACTGAGTCTCGACGTCCGGCATGCCCGACTCGCCGAGCACCTCGGAGATCACGCCCTCGGCCAGTTCGTTTCGTTTCGCGTTGGGGTAGTCGATGATGTCGACGACAACCTTGTCGCCGAGGTTCGCGCTGCTTGACGCGGCGTCGCGGATGACGATGGGCTCGGCGACGGCTCGGCCGTCCACGTTGACCATGAAGGTCTTGCCCTTCTTCACCAGGGTGCCGACGAACTGCCGATCGGCTCGCTGGATGACCTCGACGATGACGCCGGTGAAGGGCGAGCGTCCGCCGCCGGCTCGGCCGCGGTCTCGGCGGACTTTCGCGCGGACCCGGTCGCCGTCCATCGCCTCGCCGGACTTGCCGGGCGGGACGAAGAGGTCGCCGTGCTCGGTGAGTTCGTCGGGGACGATGAAGCCGAAGCCGCGTTCGTGCGAGCGGTATCGGCCGATCATCTCGTCGCCCACCGGCGGCAGGCCGATCGTGTCCTTGCTGCCGCAGACCAGTTGATCGGCTTCGAGCAGGGACTCGACAGCCTTGACGAAGTCGTCGCGCTGCTCGGCGGTGATGCCGAGGTCTTCGATCAACTGCCGCAGGTTCCTCGGCTCGTACCGGCGGTCGGCGAGGTGGTCCAGGATGCGTCGGGCAAAGCGTTGGGGCATCGTTCTCGCGATCGAGGTACGTCGGTTGCAGGCGCAGGCGGGCGACCCACGGGCAGCGGATCGGGCGGCGGGTCAGGCGGCGGATCGAGCGGCGAGGCATCGACCCGCGTCGTCGACGGGCTTGCGGCTATGCTAACGCGAAACCCACCCCCTCACCGAAAGACGCCCATGCCCAGCGAAAAAGACATCCTCGAACAAGCCGGCAAGCTCGGCAAACTCCTCGCCGATCACGACGCGGCCAAGCGGCTCGAATCCGCGACCAAAGCCTTCGAGAACGACGTCGACTCGCAGCGCGCGATGGCCGACTACCAGCGCTACGCCCAGACCCTCCAGCAGAAGGCCCAATCCGGCGGCGCGATCGAAGTCGAAGACAAGCGCAAACTCGAGACCCTGCAACAGGCGGTCGTCACCAATCCGCTGCTGGCCAACATGCAGCGCGCCGAGATGGACTACCTCGATCTGCTGCGCAAGGTCGACGCCGCGATCGTCGGCTCCGGAGCGGGCGCGGCCGAGGCGGTTCAGCCGGGCCCCATAGCGTCGAGCGGCCCGTCGATTCTGGGCGGCTGAGTGTGGAGCGGGCACAGCCTGCTCGAACGGTCTGCACATGCGAAACCCCGCAGCGCTCGCGACTCACTCCGCTTCGGCGGTCGCGGGCTTGCCGACCTCGAGCTGCTTGGGCGTGAGGTTGAAAGGGTCTGCTCGGAGGATGGCGGACCAGTCGCGTTCGACGAGGTTTTTGAGGTCGACCCAGCCGCCGTTATCGATCCAGTTGCGGGCCTGGGGCTGGTCGGTCGGGGCGGCCTTGCCTGAGGCGGCGGTGGTGCGCGCGAGCCCGAGCAGGCACTCGAGCAGCATGCTGAGCGCGTTGATGCGTTGGTCTTCGTCCATCTGGCCTTGGCGGGCCTGCTCGATGACGAGCGCGGCGTAGCGGTACATCGCGCGGTTGAGGCCTTTGATAGACGGGAAGTCGCGTTGCGTGGAGAGCGCGAGCTGGCCGACGAACTGCTCGATAGCGGCGCGCTCGGCGGCGTAAGACATGTCGGGGTTGGCGGCGTGCAGGGCGACGCGGTTGTTGAGCACGTCGATGACGGCGGTGCGTGCGGCCGGGGTGTTCACGACGATGAGCGACTCGAGGCCCGCGCCCGCGACGATGGGGTGCGGCGGGGGGTCTTGTTCGAGCTTCTTGACGATCTGGGCGATCGCGTCGGTGACTTTTGTGTTGAACGGCCGGGCGGCGGTCGCGCTGCCCGCTTCCAGGCCGCGCCGCGTCCACCACCGCATGCGCTGGCCCAACGCCTTCATCGCCCAGTGCTGCACCGCCTCGCTGTCGTCTTCCAAACCCGAGTCGATCAGCGGCTTGGATCGGTCGTCGACCATCTCCGAGAGGATGATCATCGCGTTCATGCGGACCAGCGGGTCGTCGTGGTTGACCGCCTGATCCATGCGTGCGGTGATGAGCTTGGAGAACGCGTCGAGAAACTCAGGGCTGGCCGTCTCGTAATTGAGCAGTTGAAGGAGCTTGCGTCGCGCGTCGGAAACGCCCTTGGGTTCGCCGTCGATGAGCCGTCGCATCTCCGGGTTGACGACGTCGGACATCCGCTGGGTCATCGGGGTGGTGATGACCTCGGCCTCGATGATCTCCTGCGGCAGAAACTGCCCGTCCGCCGGCCCACCCCACGCCATCGCAAAGACGCAGACTAAGGCGGCCAGCAGCGGTCGACACAAAACTTTGCTCACGAGAGACTCCACGCAGGTCGGGTGGGGGCGGTGCGAAGCGGCGGCACAACGACGGTCCACCGGACCGGCGCTCACCGAGTAAAAGTAACCGGGCGATACACGTAAGTCAACGTATTGTCGGCCCCTACAGCGCGTCGCGAACGGATTGGGCTATGATCCTTGATCCCAAATCAAAAGCCCTACGGAACCGCCGACATGTACCGTTCGATCAAAGCCGCCGCCGCCTCGACCCCCGCCCAAGC
>JBMYUK010000160.1:0-6471 GCA_049605275.1 Phycisphaeraceae bacterium | reverse complement strand
GCTCGCGTTCGCCGCCGCGGCCCACACCACGCTCGTGGTGACGACCCCCGAGCCGACCGCGATCACCGACGCCTACGCCGTCATCAAGACCGCCCATCGTCAGCGACCCGATCTCGATGCGCGGCTGATCGTAAACCAAGCCGGCGATCCGGACGAAGGGCTGCACGTGTATACCCGCGTCGCCAACGTCTGCCGCAAGTTCCTTCGTCTTGATCTTCCGTACGCGGGTTGCCTGTTGCGCGATCCGATCGTGAGCCAGTCGGTGCGGTTGCGACGCCCGTTCGCGCTCGACGCGAAGCAGTCGCCCGCCGCCGTCGCGCTCAGTGCGCTGGCGCACCGTTTAGACAAGCACGCCGCAGAGCCGCAGGCCGAGCGCACCGGCTTGATTAAGCGTATGACGGCGCGGCTCGTCCGCGGCTAGCGCATCGCCGATCGATCCACGCATTCATCTTTATGAACGCTTTTAGCAGTCCATGCCATCAGCGCGAAGAACTGAAGCGCATCCGGTAAACGCCGGTACGATCATCGACTCGGCAACAGCCTTTCCTCTCCGAACCGCTTCGTTTTCCGTTGCTCACAAACGATTTTCAGAGGCAGATCACTTCGCGCGTAGAATCATTCATGTCGAGGCCTTCGTTCAACCGAGACTGTTTTCAGTGAGCCGCGATCGCGCCGTTAAACACTTTCAACTTTTTTTTCAACAAACTTGTATCTCGCTTCCATCTTCGTGGTAAAGTCGGTAAACTTTTGTTGTCTGCAAGGAAGCCGACACAAGCCGTTCATGTTTCATCAGTCATCGCCTGCAACGGAGTGCAAGCAATTCCAGCCCGCGTCATAGCTACGAGTTTTGCGTTGTCCTGCTTTGCAGCGACGATCGCGGTCGGTCTGTACAACGGCAACGACTGGCAATCGATCCTCTCCAGCGCGGTGTTGGTCGCCTTTGTCGCGCTGGTTGTCGGGATGGTCGCGGGCTCGGTCATGCTGCGTTGCGTGAACGATCAGATCGATAAGCACCGAAGCGAACACCCGATCCCCGACGAAACCACCATCGGTGAAACCAATGACTCGGCCTCGAAAGGCGAACTGAATCCCTCGTGACGTATCTCCCTCGGCCGAATGCTCGGCCGCTTTTTGTGTTGAATAATCCACCATGACGCAAGGACGCGTTAAGGCAAAACGGTCAAGGAGCTGACCATGGCCCGAATCAGGCAAGCGCACCGAAAACCCACGCCCGAGCAGCAGGAAAAGATCAAGAAGGTCTGGGTCAAGTACAAGGCCAAGCCCTCCGAAGCGCGGCGCAACGAACTGATGGAGTTCTACCTCCCGCTCGTCCGCTACAACGCCGAGCGCGTCCACACCAAGCTACCCGACGAGGTCGACGTCGACGACCTGATGTCCGCGGGCATCTTCGGGCTCATGGACGCGATCGACGCGTTCGACATGGAGCGCGGCGTCAAGTTCGAAACCTATTGTGCCCCGCGCATCCGCGGCGCGATCCTCGACGAATTGCGATCGATGGACTGGGTGCCTCGCCTGGTCCGCTCGCGTTCGTCGCAGGTCAACCAGGCCCGCGGCGCGTTCCAGATGGAGCACGGCCGAGCGCCCACCGACGACGAACTCTGCGAGAAGATCGGCGTCGATCAGGACGAGTACGCCAAGATCCGCAAGGACGCCGGGGCCGTGTCGACCGTCTCGCTCAGCCGCAAGTGGTTCGAGACCGATTCGAATAAGGATGTCCGCGAGATCGACGTGCTCAAGGACACCAAGCAGGTCAATCCCCTGACGGCCGTGCAGAAGCGCGACCTCAAGGACGTCATCACCAAGGGCCTGACCCGTGCCGAGCGCCTCATTATCATCCTCTACTACTACGAGGAGATGACGATGAAGGAGATCGGCGTGACGCTCGACCTTTCCGAGTCGCGCGTCAGCCAGATGCACTCGTCGATCCTCGCTCGCCTGAAGGCGCAGCTCCAGCACCGCACGAACGACATCGAAGACGAGATTTAAGCCGCGCTTGGTGCTGCATGAAAAAACCCGCCGTGCAGCGGGTTTTCTCGGTTGCGGATCGTTGTGGGAGGTTTAGGCGTCGTCTTTCTCGGCGGGCTTGACTTTGCCGATGTACTTCTTGGGGTTTTCGTCGAACTTGCCCTTGCAGTTGCCGCAGCAGAAGCCGACGGTCAGGGTCGTGCTGACCTTGGCGGCCCGGCCGTTGAAGATGCAGGTGCCCGGCTCGGCCGCGGCGACCTTGTCCATGTACGCGCCGGGGTTTTTCTCGAACTTGCCCTTGCAGTTGTTGCAGCAGAACTCGACCTTGTAGTCGGAGGTCTTCTCGGCGTTAATCGGCTGCTCGCTGATCGGGCACTTGTCGTTGATGGCGGTCTTAGTGTCTTCCGCCGCCTGCGCCAGGCCGAGGCAGAGCGTGAGCGTCAGCATGCCCGCGAATAGTTGCCAGAGTTTCATGTCGTGTTTCCTTAGTAGATGGTGGTGCGATTACTTTATGCGTCAATGATAGGCTGAGGCGACGCGCTTTGAAAGCGGCAGTTACGAAAAGGCTTGGCGGCTTTGAGGTTTTGAACTGGTTCGATCTGTTGCGCAGGGGTTTCGGATCGGTATCATGCGTGCCCATGGCGGACATTCAAACGAGACTGACTTTTGCGTTATCGGCTGCGTTGCGCGAGGCGTTCGGCGAGGCGTACGCCGACGCGGACCCGATGCTCGGCCCGGCGAACAACCCCAAGTTCGGCGACTACCAGGCCAACCTCGCGATGAAACTCGGCAAGCGGCTCGGCAAGCCCCCGCGCGAAGTGGCGCAGGCTGTGGTCGACCGGATCGACACGGGCGAATGGATCGAGCGTGTCGAGATCGCGGGGCCTGGCTTTATCAACCTGCATCTTTCCAAGGGTGCTTTGGCGGACGCGGCGTCCGCGATGCTGCATGACGAGCGGCTGGGCGTGCCGACGCTTGATCGCGTGGAGACCGTTGTCGTCGACTACTCGAGCCCGAACGTCGCGAAGGAGATGCACGTCGGCCACCTGCGCTCGACGGTCATCGGCGACGCGATCGCGAGGGTGCTCGCGTTCCAGGGATACGACGTCATCCGTCAAAACCACGTCGGAGACTGGGGCACGCAGTTCGGCATGCTGATCGAACACCTCTTCGAGATCGGCCGGGCCGACGCGAGCGACCTCGGCGACCTGACGAAGCTATATAAGGAAGCGAAAGCGCGGTTTGACAGCGAGCCGGACTTCGCCGAGCGGGCGAAGCGTCGGGTGGTCGCGCTGCAGGGCGGCGACGAGGCGACGCTCGCGGCGTGGCAGAAACTCGTGGCGCAGAGCGCGACCTACTTCGCTTCGATCTACGAGCGCATGGGCGTCCTGCTAGAACCCGGCGATATCCGCGGGGAGAGCTTTTACAACGACAGACTGCACGGGGTCATTGAGCGGCTAAGGGACGACGGTGTTCTGAAAAAGAGCCATGGCGCGGGCGTGGTTTTTGTGGATGGTTTTAAGGATAAGGACGGCGACCCGCTGCCGATGATCGTGCAGAAGTCCGACGGCGGGTATCTCTATGCGACGACCGACCTCGCGGCGATCCGCTACCGCGTCGATGAACTCGAGGCGAGCCGGATCATCTATGTCACCGATGCGCGGCAGAGCCAGCATTTCGCGATGGCTTTCAAGGCCGCCGAAGACGCGGGCTGGCTCGGCGAGGCGATTCTGGAGCACGTGCCGTTCGGCACGGTGATGGGCGAGGACGGCAAGCCCTTCAAAACGAGGGACGGCGACGTCGTCCGGCTCGTTGATCTGATCGACGAGGCGGAGTCGCGTGCGATCGCGGTCTGCAAAGAGAAGAACCCGGCGTTGCAAGGCGATGACGCGGAGCATGTCGGCAAGGTCGTCGGGCTCGGGTCGCTGAAGTATGCCGACCTGTCCAGCGACCGTGTTAAGGACTACAAGTTCAGCTGGGACCGCATGCTCGCGCTGGATGGCAACACCGCGCCGTATCTCATCAACGCCTACGTCCGCGTACACGGCATCTTCCGCAAGGGCGAGATCGACTTCGCGACGTTTCACACGGACCGGGTCGAGGTGGACGCTCCGGCCGAGAAGGCGCTCGTGCTCAAACTGCTTCAGTTCGGCGGCGTGGTCGATTCGGTCGCGTCGTCGCTCGAACCGCATCGGCTGTGCAATTACCTGTACGAGCTCGCGTCGGCGTTTCACCGGTTCTTCGAGTCGTGTCCGGTGCTGCGCGATGACGTGCCCGATGAGGTCCGCCGCGGCCGACTGGCGCTGTGCCAACTGGTGGCGCTGACGCTGGAGCGCGGGTTGAGCTTGTTGGGGATCGGCGTTGTCGAGCGGATGTGAATTGGGTTGAAACGCCAAGACGCCAAGACGCTAAGGCGCTAAGGTGCCAATGCATTTTTACCACAGTGTTCGCAGAGGGCCGCAGAGAAAGGCAGCGAGTCGGTTGCCACCAAAGGCTCACGAGCGACCACAGTAGTGTCGTTGTCGTCTTCACGTGCCATTCTGCGAAGTCGGCGGGGTACACCGGAAGAGGTTTGATTTGACACTCGGAGTTGATTGATGCGAATCGATGTTGCGTTGAAAGAGTGGGCGATCGTTTGCGACTTTTTGGCGCAGGGCAGGTGTGCGCTGCTCTTGCGGAAGGGTGGGATTCACGAGGCGGGGGGGCCGGGGCGGTTTGCGTTGGATCACGATCGGTTTTTGATGTTCCCCGCGTGGGAGCACGAGCGATTGGACTGGATCAAGCCGGCGTGGTTATCTCCTGGTGTTGATCTTGCGGTGGATGAACCGGGTCGTGCGGAGCCGTCGCGGATCGAGTTTGGTTGTTACGCGGAGGCGTCGCGGATTTGGGAGGTGCCTTCGCGGTCGGCGTTCGAGCGGCTGGACGATTTGCACCCTTGGGCCGAGCCGCAGATCGAGATGCGTTTTGGTTACAAGCCGGATCGGCCGTTGTATCTGATGGCGCTTCGGGCTTATCGGATGCTTGAGCCGGCGGTGGTGCCGAACCGGGATGCGTTTGCGGGATGCGTGAGTTGGGTGCCGCTGGAGGATCGGGATGCGGTGTCGATCGGTGATGCGTCGCCGGCGATGGATGACGCGTCGTTCGCGGAGGTGATCGAGCGTGTGGAGCGGGCGTTTGCGTAGCTGCGGCTGCTGAGTGCGAATCGTTTGCCATCGCTTGGCAATCTCCTGTTGCCAACTACGAGTGAGAAGGTGTGGTCGTCCGCTGTTCGTTGGTGGCGTGGTGTTGTGTGCGTGACGGCGGAGTCGTTGTCCGATAACGGCCGGTTGACCTGGGATCAAGGGGGCGAGCGTGTTGTCCCCGATAACGCGTGGGTCGAGAGGGTCTGATCGTTGTGATCGGGCCGCCCGCGTGAAAAGGGGTCAGGCATGTTGAAGAAGCAGACCGTTGTTTTGGGCTCGCTGATTGTTCTGCTCGCGGCGATCGCGGGTTGCAAACAGTACTACAACGGTGCCTTCGGCTTGGGGACCGACGATTACGCGATGGTCAACGAGTATCACCTCGAGCGAGAGAAGCGATTGATCGAGCAGGACCGCAAGCAGGCCGAGTTGGCTGGCGAGCGCGATGCCGCGTCGGAGCGTGCGACGAACGAGCGTCGGCCGGCGACTCGTCCGGAGTTGCCGAGCGAGACGCAGGAAACATCGACCGAGCCGAGCGGGTCGTCGGATGCCGGTTCGCGGGGGATGGGCTTGACGACATCGGATTCGTTGGGGCATTCGGCGTTCGAGCAGACGCCGCGGTACGTCTCGACGGAGGAGACAACGCGGCCGACCGAACCGCGTGCCGAGCGGACTCGGCCGCCGATCGATCTTTACGGCGGGATGTCGGGCGAACGGATACCGGTGAGTCCGCTGGATTCGACCGGTCAGATCCGCCGCGTGAGCTTCACCGACGAGGGCGGGGACTTCGATGTGACGGTCGACGCGGCGGGGGAGCATCTGATTTACAGCTCGACGCGACACCGTGAGACGTCGGACATCTATCGGCAGAGGATCGACGGATCGGCGATTACGCAGCTGACCGACGACGCGAGCAACGACGTAATGCCCGTGCTGAGCCCGGACGGCAAGACGATCGCGTTCGCGTCGGATCGCAGCGGCAACTGGGACTTGTATCTGATGGATGCGGACGGCGGGCCCGCGGTGCAGCTGACGCGCGACCGGACGCACGACATTCATCCGAGCTTTTCGCCGGACGGCAAGCAGCTGGCGACGGGGTCTCAGGACAAGACGGCGCGAGTGTGGTCGGTCGAGCACGGCACGCTGCAGCAAGAGTTCACCGGGCACACTTCTTGGGTGAATTCGGTGAGCTTTTCGCCGGACGGCAAGCAGCTGGCGATGGGGTCTCATGACAAGACGGCAATTATTCATCTGCTTGTTGCGGGGAAATGATGGATGTGAACGCTGCCAGTGATGCTCTATTAAT
>JBMYUK010000159.1:0-6476 GCA_049605275.1 Phycisphaeraceae bacterium | reverse complement strand
GACCAACGGCAGGTGAGCCATGAGCGTCAAGTCCGCAGTAATGCCGTACGCGATCGCGGTTTCGTAGGTGACTTGATTCAGGTCGAACGGTCCGTCGGCGCGGATGCCGTCGAGCGATTCGTACGACACGTTCTGCCTGAGCGCGAAGATGCCCTTGCCCGGCGACGTGGCCGAGGGGGTGTAGAGCACCTCCTGTGCCGAGGCAGGCATCGCCAAGATCGCCACGGTGACGAGAAGCGTGAGAAGGGCTGGCCATTTCATTGTCCGCCCCCGTTTTTGTAGGTCACTTCGCCGGGGGTGAATCCCGAATCTTTGACCGCGAGGACGATCGCGTCTTCTCCGACCGTGGCGCCTTGGCGAAAGGCGATGAGTACGCGCCCCGCGCCGAGGTCGACGCGTGCCTGTTCGACGCCGTCGACGCGTTCCATGATGTCTTTGATGTTGTTGGCGCACTGAGGGCAGCTCATGCCGGCGACCTGCACCTCGGCGTCGGCCTGTTCGGGGTCGAGCGGCGGGCGCTCCGCGGAGCCGGCGGCCTGACAGCCGAGCATCACGAAGAAAAGGGCCGGCGTTAGAGCGGCCATTACGGTTTTGATGGGAGTCATCTTGTTGTTCCTTGTCGGTTGGGTATTCAATCGGATAACGGAAAGCTCGTACCGCTTCGCGACGCGCGCAGCGGTGCATGCGATCCGTTGTCTAGATCAACCACCAACACAACAGGGAACAGCGGACCGGCCCTCTCGGCACGGACCAATCGATCGGGCGAGGCAACGGCCGCTTAGCCGTAGGCGACGTCTGATCGTCGAGCGATGAGATCGGAAACGCGGCTTGAGGCGGGCCCTCGACTAAGCGCAGACGCTCGGAAGAAGGCAGCATCGGCGGGGCTCGCAGCGGTGCGTCGCCGCTCGCCGCGGAACATGCGCAGCTCAAACAGGTACACCCGCACGCGATGCGGGACAACGTCTCGCCTCGGGTGTTTGGGGCGCTGAGTGCGTCCGCGGTCGGACAGGCGCAGCGTTCAATCGATTCGTCCACCGCGTGCGCTTCGGTCGCGCAGCAACTCAACGCAGCGTCAGAGACGCGATGGGTCGCGAACAGCGTCGCCGGGCCAAGCAGCGAGGCGACGAGTGCGGCGATCAGGATGAATCGAAACTGTGGCATGTCGTAAAGGATATATGCTCCTACCACGCCGCGACGTGCGTGGCGGCGTGTCGAGCTTAATCAGTAGCCCGAGCCGGTGTCGGCGGGGGCGTCGGCTTTGTCGTTGGATGCGTCGTCGGCGTCGGCGTCAGTTTCGGCGGTGGAGACCGCGATGGTGTTGACGGTGAACTTCCCATCGCTGAGCGCGGTGATCGCCGATTCGATATCGATCTTGGCGGCCTCGGCGTCCGCGTCGTCGGCGAGCGCAACGTTGACGTCGCCGGTCTTAAGGTCCACGACGCAGGCGGTCACGCCGTCCACGCCTTCGACAGCCGAGGCGATCGAACTGGAGCAGCCGGTGCAGTCCATGCCGCTGACGTTGGCGCTGACTTTGTTTTTGGCCTCGGTGACGACGGCCTGCGTCTCGGGCGAGGGGGCGTTGCCCTCGGCGCAGCCTACGGCGACGAAGAGGCAGAGCGAGAGAGCGGCGAGGGCGAGCGTTTTCATGATCGGTCTCCGATTGACGGGTGTCGAGAATGGCGTGGACGATGCGATAGCTTAGGCGCGCAAGGCCTCGTTGATCCAACCGCCGCCGAGGACGGTTTGTTCCAGCGGGCTCGCGATTTTTCCGTAGCAGACGACGGCCTGTCCGGGCGTGACCGCTTCGACGGGGTCTTCAAAGCGGACCTCGAGCGCGTCTTGGCCTTCCTCGTCAGTGTAGGTTCGGACCCTTGCGGGCACGGGCTCGGAGTTGTAGCGGATCTTGGCCTGGCAGTCGATCCAGTCGCTCGGCAGATCGACGAGCCAGTTGGTTTGGTTGGCGGTGCAGCCGAGGGACAGGAGGTCGTCTTTTTTTCCGACGGTGATGGTGTTGGTTCGCGGGTCTTTGTCGACGACGTAGATGGGATAGCCCAGCGCGACGCCGACGCCGCGGCGCTGGCCGAGCGTGTAGTGCTGGTGGCCGGGGTGCTCGCCGACTTCATTGCCGTCCGCGTCGAGGATAGTTCCGGTTGCGAAGCCGCCTTCGGTGCGTCGCTCGACGAGTTTGGCGTAGTCGTTGTCGGGGACGAAGCAGATCTCTTGGCTGTCGGGCTTGTTGAAGACGGGCAGGCGGTGGTTTTCTGCGATCTGTCGCGTTTCGGATTTTTGCAGGTGGCCGATGGGCAGGAGCATGTGGGCGAGTTGCTCGCGCGGGGAGCCAAAGAGAACGTAGGACTGGTCTTTGGAAAGATCGACGCCGCGCAGGAGCTTGGGGTTGGCGGGGTCGGAGAGGTCGGTTTGTGCGTAGTGGCCGGTGGCGACGTAGTCGGCGTCGATGGACTTGGCGTAGGCGTGCAGCTTGCCGAACTTGAGCCAGTCGTTGCAGCGGACGCAGGGGTTGGGTGTTCGGCCGGCGTTGTACTCGGCGACGAAGTAGTCCATGATCCGCCCGAAGTCTTTGCGGAAGTTGACGACGTAGAAGGGGATGTCGAGCGTCGCGGCGACGAGGCGGGCGTCGGCGGCGTCGTTGACGCTGCAGCAGCCTTGCTTGTGTTTCTTGGCCGCCTGCGGTTTGGTCGGATCGCAAGTTTGCGCGTGGAGGTTGTCGTAGCCGTCGGCGATCTCGTCGGGGTCGTCGCTGCCGAGGCGCATGAAGCAGCCGACCACGTCGTAGCCGTCCTCCTTAAGCAGGGCGGCGGCGGCGGAGGAATCGACCCCGCCGGACATGGCGAGGACGACCTTTTTACCGGTCCCGGGCTTCGCAACGGCCATCTTTACATTGTACGCCGATCGAGCCGTCGGGACGCGGCTGGATCACGCGGCGCGTTATGAGACCCCGGTTTACAACCTAGGGTTATTGCCTTAAGTTATCCGACCCATCGAGACAATGGATTAACCGGTTAGACCTTCCGCGACGAACCTTCCGGCGGTCCGACCCGATCGACGTAAAACGCATAGCGCCCGAGGCCCTGATGGGGGGACACCTCGGGCGTTATCGTTTTGATACCCTTTGCGGTCTATGGCTCAATCTATGCACAACGTCCTGATCCTCGGTGCCGGCGGCCGAGAGCACGCCCTCGGCTGGAAACTCAAGCAGTCGCCCAAGGTCGGCAAGCTCTACTTCGCGCCGGGCAACGGCGGCACCGCCCAGATCGGCGAGAACCTCCCGATCGATCCCGGCGCCGTGACCACCAAACTCGTCGACGAGATCGACTACTTCTGCCGACACAACGACATCGACATGGTCGTCATCGGCCCCGAGGACCCGCTCGCCGGCGGGCTCGCCGATCGACTCGCTGCCCCCGGCCGGCATGTCTTAGGCCCGGTTCAGGCCGGCGCTCGACTCGAGGCCGACAAGGCCTATGCCAAGGAACTCATGCGCGCCTGCTCGGTCCCCACGGCCGACAGCAAGACGTTTACTAACTACGAGCAGGCCTGCGCCTACGTCGAAGCGCGCGAAACACCGGTCGTCGTCAAGGCGGCGGGCCTGGCAAAAGGCAAGGGCGCGATCGTCACGAAGAACACCGACGAAGCGCTCGCCGCGCTCAAACTCATCATGCACGACCGGGCTTTCGGCGAGGCCGGCGACAAGGTCCTCGTCGAAGAACGACTCATCGGCCAGGAGGTCTCCATCCTCGCCCTCGTGGATGGCCGAAACCTCTTCGTCCTCGATCCTTCGCAAGACCACAAACAAGTCGGCGAAGGCGACACCGGCCCGAACACCGGCGGCATGGGCGTCTACACCCCGACGCCCCTCGTCGATGATTCGCTCATGGACGAGATCAATCGCGAGGTCCTCGTGCCCACCGTCGATGCGATGCGGCGAGACGACATCGACTTCAAGGGCGTGCTCTACGCCGGGCTGATGCTCACCGCCGGGGGTATCAAGGTCCTCGAATACAATACCCGCTTCGGCGACCCCGAGACCCAGCCGCTCATGATGCGCCTCAACGGCGATCTCTACGACGTCTTCGTCGCCTGCTGCGAGGGCACGCTGGACCAGGTCGATCTCAGCTTCGACAAACGCGTGTGCGTCTGCGTCGTGATGTGCTCCGGCGGATACCCGGGCAACTACGAAAAGGGCAAAGAAATCACCGGCATCAAAGAAGCCGAGGCGGGCAGCGGCGGGGAGGTCAAGGTCTTCCACGCCGGCACCAAACTCACCAAAGACGGCAAGCTCGTCACCAACGGCGGACGCGTCCTCAACGTCTGCGCCTTCGGCAAGACCCTACAAGACGCCCAGCAACGCGCTAACGAAGCCTGCGACAAGATCAAGTTCGACGGCGCCTTCTTCCGCAGAGACATCGGCTTCAGGGTGATGTGAGATGGACGGCCAAGCCACCCCCCATCCGGCCATACCAGACCCGGCCACCCCCGATCCGGAAGCGCCTGACCCGGCCCAACCACAAGCCGGCCCGCCGCCGCTGGACCTCCTCCTAGAAGCCAGACCCAAAGACGGGCCGCACCCCGGGCTCGTCTTCGTCAAGACATGGGATCACCTGCCCTGGCTCGTCGTCCTCGTCGGCCTCGGGCTGCTCGTCGGGCTGCTCGCCGCGCAGTTGCAGTCCGGCACGGCGACCCTTCGCGTCGAAATCATCAGCTCGCTGGTCATCCTCATCATCGCTGCCGCCTTCTGCTGGCACAAAATCGGCGAAGCCAAGTCCTACACCGATCGCTTCGTCTTTTCCGATCCCGACGACGTCGTCGCATTCGCCCGCTTCGACGAGGTCGGCCTGACCATCGGCACGCCCAAACTCCAGCAAACCCGCTACGCCTGGGTCTACTTCAGCCAATACGCTTTCACCAAAGACCGGCTCAAACTCGTCGCTGGCGGCACCACGATCGTCGTCAGCCTCGATCGAGCCAGCGACGAGCAGCGCGCCCACCTCCGCGCCGGGCTCGCCCGAGTCTTCGCCAGGCCACGCGTCGGCCCGCCCATCCGCATCCGCGACTGCATGGCCTGCGGATACGACCTCTCCCACAGCCCCGGCCCCGACTGCCCCGAGTGCGGAAAACCCTTGCATCCGCTCAACTACCCCGGCACCCGAACCACCGATCTCGTCAAGCCCAAGGCCGACAAGCCATAACGCCAAGCGTTCAACACCCCGCCGATCCGTTATCCTGTCTGGCCTCATGATCGAGAAGATTGCACCACTGAAAGACGAAGCCCTCGCCGCGATTCAAGGCGTCGCCGACAGCGATGCGCTCGAAGAAGTCCGCATCAAATACCTCGGCTCCAAGGGCGCTGTCAAGGGCATGATGGCCTGGATCAAGGACGTCCCCAAAGAACAAAAACGCGACTTCGGCCAGCAAGCCAACGCCGCGCAAAAAGCCGTCACCGAAGCCTTTGAATCCAAAAAAGCATTGATGGCGAAGGGCGCTTCAGCACTCGGGTCAAAAGGCCCGATCCTCGACATCACCGAGCCCGCCGCCGCGCCCACCCTCGGCCGACGCCACATCATCAGCCAGACCATCGACGAACTCATCGAGGTCTTCGCCCGCATGGGCTTTGCGCACCACGAAGGCCCGGAGGTCGAAGACGACCGACACAACTTCATCGCGCTCAACATCCCCGAGACCCACCCCGCGCGAGACCCGCTCGACAACTTCTACCTCTCCGATCCGTTCGGCCCGTCGCCGACGCTCCTGCGCTCGCAGACCTCGACCGTGCAGATCCGCGTGATGGAACAAACCCCCAAGCCGCCGATCCGCATCATCAGCACCGGCCGGGTCTACCGCCCCGACGAGCACGACGCGACCCACTACTCGATGTTCCATCAGGTCGAAGGGCTCTACGTCGATCAAAAAGTCAGCATGGTCGATCTCAAGACCACGCTCTACCAGTTCGCCCGCGCGATGTTCGGGCAGGACGCCGAGATCGATCTCGTCCCCAGCTACTTCCCGTTCACCGAGCCCAGCGCCGAGTTGTACGTCAAGATGGACCTGGGCAAGGGCCCGGAGTGGATGGAGATCGGCGGCTGCGGCATGGTCGACCCCGCGGTCTTCGAACAGGTCGGCTACGACCCCGAACAATGGACCGGCTTCGCCTTCGGCCTCGGCATCGAACGCCTCGCCATGCGCAAACACGCCATCAAGGACATCCGCTGGCTGTTCGAGAACGACGTCCGCTTCCTGCGAAAGTTCTGACCGCTATTGCTTTCGCAGCTTCGAAAAATTATTTGCATCGGGTTTTTCAGGCAGCTCCGCAAGCCATGCCTGAAGCTCGGATTGGAGACGTTTCGCGACCTCGAGCTGTTCTTCCGCGAGGTTGTTCTGCTCCTGCGGGTCGTTCCACATGTGGTACAGCTCGACGCGTTCGCCGTCGGTTGTCATCAGCATTTTCCACGGGCTCCAGC
>JBMYUK010000158.1:0-6482 GCA_049605275.1 Phycisphaeraceae bacterium | reverse complement strand
CGGAATGGCGGCGTCGCATCCGTTCGATTAGGCGGATTTCATAGCCGCCGGGCAACGCACGGGGGTCGAACCATCCTCGTTGATCGCGCGTCGCGAGGACGAAACACATCTTCACGCTGCGACAGCACTGCCCGGGAGGACGACGCGGCGGCTGCGGATGGTCGCGAGGATTGAGTTTGTTGTCGCCGGGCGTTTTAGCGTTCGTAGTAGCCGATGAGCTGCAGGAAGCGATCCTGGTTGAGGACGGGGATGCGGAGGAGTTTGGCCTCGTCGACGATGCGGAAGTAGGCCTCGTTGGCGGCGACCTGAGCCTGGTACTCGGCGATGACGACGGGGTCGAACTCGTCGGGGCTGGGCTTCTCGGGCAGCTCGGGGCGGGCGCCGAGGATGATGTAGTTGAGGTCCGGGGTGAGGATGGGGATGCCGCCTTCGTCCTTGGCGACGTCGCCGAGCTCGGCGCCGTTTTCGAGGATGAGCGCGTTGATGCGGCTGATGTCGTTGGTGCCGCCGTCGCCTTCGATGTCGAAGAAGCCGAAGGCGTACATGGTGATGTCGATGTTGGGGTCGAAGGCGATGTTGACGACAGGGTCGCCGGGGAGGATGTTCGCGCCGCGGTTTCGTCGGACGACGCGGCAGGTGGCCGAGTCGTCTTTGAGGCCGTAGACCTCGATCGTGGCCTTACCGCGTGCCTCGCCGACGGTGTTGAGCCGGATGACGGGCTGGGGATCGAAGACCTCGAAGGTCATGCCGAGGACGACGCTGTTGCGTCGGCCCAGCGAGATGAAGAGGTCGTCGCCGCCGTCGAAGACCGAGGCGACTTCGCCGTCGGGCGAGGTGGTGTTCGGGGCCGGGGGCTTGGGCAGCGCGTCGATGGCGTTGTCGCGCTCGACGCGGGCGGAGGCGAGAGCGCTCTTGAGGTCGAAGATCTCGGATTCGAGCGTGCCCTTGGCTTCGCTGAGCTCGGCGATGCGCTCGCGCGCGGCCTCGTCGGCGTTCTCGATCGCGACGGTGACCTTGTCCTGCAGCGCATTGATCTGAGTCTGCAGCTCGGCCTTCTCGCGGATCGCCTTGTCGACGATGTCCTTGCGCTCCTGCATCGTGGTCTGGAACTGCTGACGCTCGGCGGCGAGCTCGGCGTCGACCGCGTTCTTCTGGCCGGCGAGGGTGTTGTAGACGTCCTCCATCTCGCCGGTCTCTCGCGTGAGCTTGGCGATCTGGTCGTTGGCCTCGCGGAGGTCGGTCTGGAGGTTTCGGATCTCGATCAGCATGTTGCCGAACACCGTCGCGCCTTCGGCCTTGTAGTCGCTGGACTGCGCGGTCTCGGCATTGCTGATGTACTCGGCCAAGGCCTTCTCGGCCGCCTCCTGATTGACCTTGTGCGTCTCGATCTTCGTGTAGAAGATGATCGCGACCAATAAGGCGATCACGAAACCGCAACCGAAGATCACTAACGCCACCGCGAAACCGGTGTTGCCGCCACGTACTTTTGCCATATTTGAGGTCTCCGACAGACTAAACGGTGGGAACTCCCCACAGTGTCCGCCAATCCGTAAGTCCAGTCAAGCGCGGTTTTTGGACAACGCCCCGCGCGATCGAACTCGGATCATCCGTTTGGATCAGTCCAGCTTCGCCACCAGGTCCATCTCGACCGCCGCGCCAAGGGGCAACGACGGCACGCCCACCGCCGATCGCGCGTGCACGCCGACGCCGCCGAGCACATCGCCGAACAGCTGGCTCGCGCCGTTGGCGACCAGGTGCTGATCGGTGAACGACGGGTCGCTGGCGACGAAGACGCCGAGGCGCACGATGCGGGTCAGCCGCGTCCAGTCGCCCTTGACCGCCGCGTCGATCTGAGCGAGCGCGTTGAGCGCGCATTGCCGAGCGGCGGCCTGCGCGTCGTCCAGGCTCGGGCCGTCGGGCGTGCCCAGTGCGCCGGTGGCGGTGAGTTCGCCGTCTTTCAGCGGCAGCGCGCCCGAGAGAAACAAGTGCCCCCCGCTCTCGACGCTTGGCACGTAGGCCGCGACGGGCTTGGCCGCCGGTGGTAGTTCGTATCCCAGTTCCGCGAGTTTGGCGTGGATGTCCATGGTGTTGATTGATGATTGATGATGGATGATGGATGATGGATTACTGGCAACAACGGTCTCGGCTCAATTATCAATCATCGATCACAACTTATCAATCACTCGCTCCCCCGCGCCAGCTTCACCGCCTCAACAACGTCCGACGCCTTGAACCAGTCGCGCTTGAACACCGGCTCCCCGTCCGGCGAGAGCACGACCAGCAGCGGGATCTGTTTGCCACCCATCTCCTTCAAGAGCGCGTTGCCCGCGACGTTGCTCGGCGAGGTGATGTCGACCTTCATTGCCACGACGCCGTCGCCATTCAGTAATCCCGACACCGGCTTGGGGTTGAGCACGGTCGCCTCGAGGAAGTGGCAGTTGTTGCACCAGTCGGCGGTAAAGTCGAGCACGACGACCTGGTCGTCTTCGAGCGCGGCTTCGAGCGCCTGCGGCGTGTAATAGACCCAGTCGATCGGCGGCTTGCGCGTCAGGGCGTAGCTGCCGGCCGCGCCCGAGAGCACCAGCGCCAGCCCGAGCCCGCTGAAGATGATCCGCTTCGCCGCGGTCGGCGAGAGGCGGTTGATCTCAACCACCAGCCAGCCGCCCGCGCCGACGACGAACGCCCCGACGATCCACCAGAAAAACTTACTCGGCGCAGACGTCCCGTCGGACAGCACGACGTTGATCCCCGTGCCGATGAAAAACGCCGCCGCACCCAGCATCAACAAGCCCATGACCTGCTTGAGCAGTTCGCTGCCCGGACCGGTGCGCGGCACCTTCTCGACCAGCTTCGGAAACGCCGCGAGCACGAGATACGGAAAGCCCATCCCCACCCCGATCGCGATGAAGACGGCCAGGACGAGCCAGTCTTTTTCGAGCTGCGTCGATCCCGCAAGCGCCGTGCCCATGAACGGCGCAGTGCAGGGCGTGGCGAGGACCGCGGTCATGATCCCGAAGCCGAACGAGCCGTGCAGACTGTCGTGCTTCGGGTTGATCGCGTAGACCCAATTCGGCAAGCGAACCGCAAAGAGCCCGCACATCCCCACCGCCATCGCCGCGACGATCACCCCGACGCCGATCGTAAACCACCACTGCTGGAACAGCTCGCTCACCGTGCTGAACTGCTTGAGAAACGCGAAGAGAAAACCGAACACCCCCCAGAACGACAGCACGCCCAGGAACATCACAAAGCCGAGTAGCAACATCTTGCCCCGGCTCCCCGCCGACTGACTCAGCCCCATGATCTTGATCGGGATCACAGGCAAGACGCAAGGCGTGAAGTTCAACAGAAAACCCCCGAGCAGCGACACCCCGACCAGCAAGCCCAGCAGCCCGAGCGTGCCCATGTCTTCGAGATTGATCTCGAGGATATAAAGATCAAGAAGAATGCCTTCGCTGTCTCGATACACCCCCTCGCCCGCCTGCAGCCCGGCCCACACCGACGGATCAAAACCCGCGAACAGCGCGTCGCCCGTCATGTCCTCGCCCGACACCGCCGCGTCGCGCGAGACGACCTGCAACTCGACCGACAGCGCGACCGTCGTGGGAAACAGGCATATCTCGCGGCAGGCCTGATACTCGAACGCCGCTTCGAGCGGGTACGTCCCTGGCTTCGCGTCGTCGGGCACGATGATCGGCAGATACACCACGACCGTCCCGCCGTAGGCCGGCTGCAGATCGCCGAAGAGATTCTCAAAGTCCTTGGGGCTCGGCCACTGCACCTCGCCGACGACAAAGCCCTCGGGCATCTCGGGCTTGAACGAGCTCGGCACCTCCGTGCCCTTGTGTAGATGCTTGGGCGGGTAGACGTGCCACGTCTTGCCATCTTCGTCCTTGTCTTTCGAGATGTCGAGTTCAAGCGCGAGGATGACCTGATCGCCGGGCCGGGCCTGCTGCTTCGAGGCGGCGAAGGTGAGCGTCACCGGCTCGTCCTCGTCGCCGGACTGGGCCGACGCCGGCGTCGGAACATAACCGACCACCAGCGCGATCAGCGCGATCAGCTTCAGCCAGGCCATCGTCGTTCTGCGAATCGTCGTCATCATCCGGGCCTCGCCTCGCGTCGCGTGTCAACTGTCGGCGTCGGCGTCGGCATCGGGCCGTAGCACCCACCCCCGACAGACTTTACAACCATCGAGCCGCGCCGCCTATTCCACGCCCCGCCCCGCTCTCGCTCCTCCCGACCGGGGATTGTAGCCGCGACACGCCGCTCGCCGATAAAAAGCGAGAACCGCTTCGCCTCAAACAGGCCCGCCACATGGACGTACTCGATCAATCCGAAGTCGACGCCCTGCTCGCCGCCGTCGAGTCCGGCCCCGCAGAGACCATCTCGGCAGACCTCGATAAGAAAATCTTTACGATCGACCGTCGGCCCCTCTCCGAAGACGTCGAGATCCGCGACTACGACTTCAAACGCCCCGAACGCGTCTCCAAAGACCAGATGCGCGCCCTCGAGACGCTCCACGAATCCTTCAGTCGATCCTTCGGCGCCCTCCTCTCCGGCTTCCTCCGAACCATCATGGAAGTCAAGGTCGCCTCCATCGAGCAGATGACCTTCTCCGAGTTCACCCACTCCCTGCCCAACCCCACCTGCTTCTCCCTCATCGACTGCGAACCGCTCGACGGCACGATGTGCCTCGAAGTCAGCCCACTCATCATCTACCCCGTCATCGACCGCCTCCTCGGCGGCTCCAGCGCCGACCTCTTCATCCCCCAACGCCCACTCACCGCCATCGAGATGCGGCTGGTCGGCAAGATCCTCGACCGCGCCGTCGCCGGCCTCAAAGAAGCCTGGGCCAACGTCAAAGAGATCAACTTCAACGTCACCGAAACAGAGTCCAACCCCGTCCTCGTTCAGATCGTCCCGCCCAACGAGGTCGTCGTCGTCGTCAGCTTCGAACTCAAAATGGGCAACCGCGCCGGCACGATGTCGCTCTGCATCCCCTACAACGTCATCGAACCGCTCATCGAAAAACTCAGCAACCAGACCTGGGCCGCCTACAAACGACACAGCCGCGACAAAAAAATGCGAAGCCAACTCGCCGGCCACCTCGACGCCGCGCGCGTCGACATCTCAACCATCCTCGCCGACACCACCCTCAAAATCAGCGACCTCAAAAACCTCGAAGTCGGCGACCTCATCCTCACCGAAAAACCCGCCTCCGCGCCGCTCACCCTCCAAATCGAAGGCAAGCGCAAATTCATCGGCCAACTCGGCCAGTACAAAGGCAACCGCGTCTTCCGCGTCGACCGACCGATCACGCCGAAGGATAGGGTTTAGGGGTTGGGGGTTGGGAATTGGGGGATTTCGGGAAAGAAAGGGAGGCTCAAAAGTGTCGGATATGCTCTGTAGAAACCCGAGGGGTTCGGCCAAATCTCGTCGTGAGTCCTGTTCGCGGATCGCGAATCAGGGTCGGTAATTAGGTGATGAAGCAGATTCATCCTGAGCGCGTGGTGTGAAAATGCGAGGGTTTCTACAGAGCAGGACTGTCCCCTTTTCCGAGTTAATAAAGAAGAACGGGAATGATATAATTCCGCACACTGTTGAAGTTGCGGACTAGAGGTGCAAGATGGCTTATACAAAATGTGCTCCAAATGCCGTATCATCAACTGAAGGTGACAGAATTGGCTTTAAAGGTCGCTCTAGTGTTTGTTTTTCTAGTAATGATTCGGTCTATCTAGTTAGTTCCGAATATGGACGTGACATTGATGGTAAAACGCCTGTCGTTACCTTGTACATAGATTTACCATGGACAATTGATGGTGATCAGATCAACGCTAATGATTTAAATGCGAAAGTAAAAGAAAACGTTTTGAACGAAATAACTATGGGGCTGAATGTATTAGGTTATAAAGTTCAAACAAGCATATGAATAAGTTCACACTGCAGAGAAGAAAAAGGGACTGTCCTGCTCTGTAGAAACCCTCCTTTTTCCGCGGCTTGAACGCTGTTTTTGGCATCGGCGTTGCTTGCTTGTTTGGCATGAGCATGACCAGCAAGTCGCCTAAAGAGGTCGCACGAAAGGCCTATCAAGCGGGCAAGCACGCGCTTCCCAAGTACGCACACAAGTACAGCCGCAAGGACTACACCTGCGCCCAACTCTTCGCCATCCTCGTCCTGCGCAAGATGTTCAAGCAGGACTACCGCGGCACCGAGGCCTACCTCTACGAGTGGTCGGACCTGCGCAGCATCCTCGAGCTAGGCGACACCGTTCCGCACTACACCACGCTCCAAAAAGCCAACGTCAAGATGCTCGGCGACGATGCCTTGTTCCGTAAGCTGCTCAAGCAGACCCTCGAACAGTTCTATCGCTACCCCAAGCACGCGACCATTGACGACGACGACGTCGCATGGATGGCCCGGATCGACCTGGCCGCCGCCGACTCGACGGGCTTAGAGTCCGGCCACTGCTCCAAGTACTTCAC
>JBMYUK010000157.1:0-6489 GCA_049605275.1 Phycisphaeraceae bacterium | reverse complement strand
GGCCAGTTGATCGCGAGTCGATTTCCTCGTCCTTCGACGGCCTCGATCATCGCATCGGCGTCGGCGAGGTTGGCCGCAAATGGCTTTTCTACAAGGATATCCAGGCCGTACGAGGCGACGTTGCACACCCACTCGCGGTGGCCGCCGGTCGAAGGGCAGACCACCGCCGCGGTCGGCTTGGTTTGCTCGATGCAGTCGTGCCAATCATCGAAACGCAAATCGTCGGGCAGGCCCAACCGATCGAGCACCTCGGTCGGCTTGCTCGGCTCGTCGTGCCAGACGCCGACCACTTCCGCGTCCGGGTGATCCACCGCGAGGCGAAGCAGATCGCCCATGTGCATGTGATCGAAGTTGATCCCAACGATGCGATGCCTGGCCATCGATGGCTCCTTGTCTATCGGGTCAAGCGTGGACGTCGATCTCGACGCGCTCGCCGAGTCGGGGGACGCGATACGGCTGTCCGAGCGATTCGCAGGTCGCGACGAAGCGATCCGGCGACGCGGTATTAAACGCAAAGAGGTCGTAGTGGCAAGGCAAGACGAGCTTCGCGTCGATGTCGCTGGCCAATTGTGCCGCCTCGCTGCCGCAGAGGTTTCCCGCGACACGGCGTTCGGGCTTATTGCCGTTGATCGGCAAGAGCGCAAGATCGATCGGCCATTGCTTCAGCGTCTCGGCCAAGCGGTCGTGTCGCAGCGTGTCGCCGCTGTGATAGACGTAACATCGGCGTCCGCCCGCATCGAACTCGGCGACGAAGCCGAGGTACCGATGCCGACCCCGATCGTCTCGATCCAGTTCGTTGTGCGCAGACGCTACCGCGTGAAGCGTAAACGCACCGAACGTTTCGGACTCGCCTGCGTCCAACGCTTCGAGGTCTTGCGCGTTCATCTCCAGTCGGTCTGCGGCAAACGCGCGGTTCGCCGAGGGCACGACGATCGTCAGATCCTCGCAGGCTTCGCGCAGCGGGTTGAGCGTCGCTGCGTCGAGATGGTCGGTGTGATTATGGCTGGACGTGACGACATCGACCATCTCTAATCGGCCCGGCTCGACGACCAACTCGCTCAGTCGGACGTGCGGCTTGTCGGTCTGCGCGTATTTGACAGTCAAGGCGTCGGAGAGATACGGATCGAAGAGCAGCACGCCGCCGGGGGTTTTGATGAGAAACCCGCTCTGGCCCAGCCACCACACGGCGAAGCCGCGGTTCACCTCCGCCGCGCGGATGTCGTCGACGAGCGCCTGTCCGCGCTGGACGGGTTGGATCAGTTCATCCGTCAAGGCCCAACTCCTTACGAACGATGCGGCAGCCTTCGACCAGGCTCGCCAGCTTCTTCCGCGATGCCCAGCGCGCGGTCTGGCTCAGTCCGCAATCGGGCGCGAAGACCAGCCGATCGGCCGGCGCATACTCGAGACAGGCACGCACGCGCGACGCCACTTCCTCGGGCGATTCGCAGTGGTAGCTCTTGACGTCGATCACGCCGACCGCCGCATCGATCCCCGCTTCGACGACGTGTTTAATCAGCGGCAGCGCGGTGAAGTTCAGCGTGGTCATCTCCATGTGCATCTCGTCGACGGTGAGCTTGAGGAAGTCGGGGAACATCGCCTCGGGCTCGCGCTTGCCTACGGCCCTTGCCTTGAAGTTGCCGAAGCACATGTGCATATCGATGCGGGCCTTGCCGACGATCGGCGCGACGGTGCGATTGAAGATTTCGACAAAGCGCTCGGTCTGGCCGCGCCAGGCGTAGCAGCTCATGCTCGGTTCATCGACGCAGATCTCTTTGCATCCCGCGGCGACGAGGTCTTCGAGTTCGCTGCTGACCAAGGGGAGCAGTGCCTCGGTGATCGCCCAGCGATCGGGGTACTGCTCGTTGGGGAGGAGTCGGCCGCTGAGGGTGTACGGGCCTGGGATGCTGGCCTTGAGCGCGGGGGCGGTGGTGAGGCCGAGCGAGTCGACGACGTGGACGAGGCGTTCGTATTCTTCGACGACGCCGAGGCCGTTTGGCGCCGCGAGGTGATCGGTGATGGCGTGCTTGCCGCGCTGGTCGTGAGCGGGCGGGCCGAAGCGTCTGGGCGGCGCGGACTCGAGATCGATGCCGCGCAAATAGCCGTAGAAGGAAAGGTTGAAATCGAGTCGGGAGACCTCGCCGTCGGTGATGACGTCGAGCCCGGCTGCGAGTTGGTCGCGGACCGCGGCGACGACCGCGTCTTCCTGCGTTTCCTTGAGGTCGTCGGGGCCGAATCGATCGAGGTGTTGAGAGGCGAATTCGAGCCACCCGGGAAACGGGTAGCTGCCGATGACACTGGTGCGTAGCGGGCGGTTTTTCATCGTCGGGTCTCGCGGTCGTGGGATCGAACAGGCGACAGGGAATCGGGCATCGAGTCGTTCGCGAAGCGAAAGGCGCGGATCGGGTTGTCGATGAAAAGCCGATCGATCGCCGCGTTGCTTAATCCCGCCGAACGCAACCCCGCGGGTAGCGCATGAAGGAACCACGTCAGGCCCGGCGAGCCGCCTCGCGCAGCCCAATAGGCGCGGCGGGCGAGGTCCATGCCCAGCACGACGCGATCCGGATACGAATCAACGACCTGCGCGATCAGCTCAAACGGCCCGGGCGACCGCGTATCGCGCTTCAACAACCGGCGGAAGTGCTGATCGTATTCGAGGCACACGCCCGACGCGAGGACGTCGCGATGCAGCGCCGCATCCGTGTTCTGATCGAGGTGCGAGAGGACGACTTTCGATGCATCCGCGCCGTGATCGAGCAGCGTACGGACCTGGTCCCAAACGCCCGGCCCGTCCGCCTCGGTGTGGGTGAGGATCGGGCAGCCGGTCTCGCGCTGCACCTGGGCCGCCGCGATGAATGCCTCGCGCTCGTCATCGCTCAACCCCCCTCGCCCGCCCGCCACCTTGATCGCCCCGCAACGGATGCCATTCACCCCGTCACGGATCTCGCGGATCATCCACGCGGCGAGCGCTTCGCGATCCAGTCGCCGATGCGGATCGTCCGGCGGGTCATATTGCGCGAGATGGCGACCGGTCGACATCACGATCGGCACACCCGATCGTCGCGACACCTCCGCCAACGCATCGGGGCGACGCGCACCACTCGTCGGCATCGCGTCGACGATCCAGCCGCCCCCCGCCTCGGCAAAGTCTGTCAATTCAACGACCGCCGCGTCGGTGTCGCTCAGGTCCAGCTCGGGATAGTTCGCCTCGACAAACGGCCCGCCGAGCACGACGTGTTCGTGCGCATCGCACCGACCGAGCGACGCGGTCGCGGGTAGATCGCCGAGCACGCTGCGAATCAATCCGCTCATGCGATCGCTCCGCGGGCGGCGTTGTCGCGCCAGGCGTCGGCCGCTGTAACCGCGACGCGGCTGGGCGTTTCGAGCACCGCGCCCAGGCGGTCGAGTCGCTCGCGCAGGCACCGCGTGTCGAGTTCGCAAGCCCCGACCTGCTGCTCCAGCGAGATCGCCGCGGCCAGACCCGCCGCCTGTCCCATGCTCATCGTCTGGCCCATGCTGCGACAACTCGCGTGCGCGTCGTGCGTCGCGCTGAAGCATCGTCCTACGACCCACAGTTCCGCGCGATCCTTGGGCACAAGCGTTCCGTAGGGCACGCCGTACGCTCGACCCTGTTCGACATAGGCCCAGGCCGTCTCGTCTTCGCCGTCTTGGTTCGAGCGATGGTCTTCGATCGGTGCGCCGCACAATAGCACCTGGTCGTCGAATTGCGTGCCCGATAGACACTCGCTTCGCGTCAAACGGTGCTCGCCGTAGACGCGGCGCGTCTCGCGCACGCCGATGTGATGCGAAAGCCCGATGATCTTCGCGTTCGCGTAGCCCGGCACCATGTCGCGCAGGAAATCCTCGTAGATAAACGCCTGGCGTCGGCCTTCGATCTCCGCCGCGGTCATCGCGACGGGATCGGTCGCGTCCTCGTATCCGACACGCACCGCGACCGTCGCGATGCAGCCTTCCTGCACCATCGCGTGGGCGCTGCCCTTCTTGCGCGGCAGGGGGTGGCGGCCGCTTTCAACAGCCTCGGCCATCTTCGCCATCAACATCGTCTTGCCCCCCGCCGCCGCGTAGGCCGCGAGGTCCACGTTCGACATGCAGAACGTCGTCGTCAGCGTCTGAGCCGGATCGATCTCGCCGGCTCGCTCATAAGGCACCCCGGCGAGATGGCAGAGATCGGCGTCGCCGCTCGCGTCGATGAATCGCTTGCCGATCACGCGCCCGAAGCCGCGCTTGGTGTGTATGACGACCGAAGCGATTCGCCCGGCGGGATCGTGGTCCACGCCGCAGAGCGTCGCGTGCAGCAGCAACCGGACACCGGCCGCCGCGAGCAGGCTGTCCCACACGTGCTTGAGCCGCTGCGGGTTGTAAGTCACGCCCGTGCCCGCGCCATAGGTGTTGGGCCGCAGAAAGATGTCGCCGGTCCGATCCAGCGCGTCCACCACGCGATCGGGCAGCCCGCCGACGACCTTGCGTGGCCGATCGCCCGGGGTAAAAAAGCCGTAGAAGGTGTCGAGGATCTGCGTGCTCGTGCCGCCGGGGAAGCCGTATCGCTCGATGAGGATGACCGATCGGCCGGCCTCCGCCGCGGCGATCGCCGCGCAGCACCCCGCGCTGCCCGCGCCGACGACGACTACGTCCGCACGATCCAGTGCCTCGACGCCGGGTTGCCAGGTCGGCGAGGTCATGACGGCTTGCCGACCTCCGCGAAGAGTTTCGCCAGGCGATGCGCATGCTCGTCGTAGGCCGACTCGAAGACCTCGGCCGCTCGTTCGCTGCCGAGGATCGCCCCCGCCGCCAACGCCTTGGGAGGCTGACCCGCGTCGATCAGGCGCTTGGCGACCTCGGCCTTGATGCAGTTGACGATCAGGCAGCCGCCGACCGTGCTGCCCGGCGCGACCGGCTGTTCCAAGCCGCCGAGTTTGACCATCGCGTCGCCGACCGGTGCGCCGGTGTCCAGCACGACCTCGGCGAAGTCCTGCAGCTTCTTGCCGTCGCTGCGCTTACTCGCGCTCGCCTCGCTGTGCGCTTGACTGATGAGCGCGACCACGGGGATGCCGCGCTGCTGAAAGCCCTCGGCGATCTCGATCGGAACGATATTGCAGCCGCTGCTGCTGACGACCAGCGCCGAGTCGGCGGCCGAGAAGTCGTAGTTGCGCAGGATGCGCTCGGCGAAGCCGGGGACGTTTTCGAGATACATCGCCTGCCGCTGGCCGTTGCTGCCGACGACAGGGTGGTGGAAGCTCAGCGAGAGTTCGACCATCGGATTAAAGCCGGGGAACGAGCCGTAGCGCGGCCACATCTCCTCGACCATGATCCGGCTGTGCCCGCTGCCGAAGACGTGCGTCATCCGCCCGGTCAGGATCGTTTCTGAAAACAGATCGGCGGCGCGCTGGATCGATTCGATCTGCTGGCCGACGCGTTCGTAAAGCCGATGCGCCGCTTCGAGATACACGAGCGCGGGCGGGGTCGTTTGAGTCATGGTCATCGATTGCTCTCCGATGAAGCGTTTGAACATCTGCAAACAAAAAGTTCAGGGCACTTGCCCTTCGCTGACTGACCATCCGCCGTCCACCGCGAGCACCTGTCCGGTGACAAAGCGCGACTGGTCCGAGAGGAGATAGACCGCGGCGGCGTCGAGGTCGTCGGGCCTGCCGATGCGTCCGCCGTCCAGGGGCTGCTTCGTGCGGATGAAGGCCTGGATCGTGTCGTCCGTTGCCGCACGCCGAGCCATGGGCGTTTCGACGAGCGCGGGCGCGATGACGTTGAATCGAAAACCGTTCGAGGCGTAGTAAGAGGCGCAGCTCTTGGTGAAGCCGACGACCGCGCTCTTCGTCGCCGCGTACACGTGGGTCGCGAAGAAGTTGGGCGACGGCGAAGACCCGAGCACGCTGCCCATATTCAGGACCGACCCGCCGCGGCTTTCCCCGGCCCGATCCTCCAACCAGGCCTTCGCCGCCTCGCGATTGCTCTTGATGAGCGACGACAGATTGAGCGACACCGTCGTGTCGATGCCCGCGTCGGTGACCTCGTGCAAGGCGCCATCGCCCATGCGTCGGCCGCTGCCGCCCGCGACGTGATACAGCCCGTCGAACCGGCCGAAGCGCTCGACGCATCGCGTAATCGCTTCACGCGTCGAGTCGGACTCACGCGCGTCGCCGCGGACGCCCTCGACGTGTCCCGATTCGCCGAGGCGCTCTATCGCCGCGTCGAGCGAAGACGCCGTCCGACCGGTGACCACGACCGCTGCCCCGGCCCGCTGACACGCCAAAGCCCCCGACAGACCCAGGCCCGTCGTGCCGCCGACGATTACGAGTGCGCGATTCGCCAAGGGTCGCGTCGATTCTTCCATCGCCGCAGCTTACCTTGAAATAGATCAATAGACTCATATCAATCGCCTTACTGATATGATTAAATCATGCCCTTTCGTACAAAACGCGTGGCCGAAGCACGCAGCGCGCTCGTCGATCGGCTGGGTCA
>JBMYUK010000156.1:0-6489 GCA_049605275.1 Phycisphaeraceae bacterium | reverse complement strand
CGCCACCGCCTCCCACAATGCTGGCGACGCGCCGAGCGGCGCGGGGCGCGACTTCAAGGGTCGGCCGCCGACGGGCTGGCGGAAGATCGATCACGCGTGCGCGCTGGTCGTCGCCCTCGCGCAGCTGTCGCTGAACCAGGCCGACCGCGTCGGGCTCGGCGTCTTCGCGGACGAGGTCAAACGCTCGACGCGTTTAAGCAACAGCCAAGGCCACTGGCGCGACATCACGACGGCGCTCGTCGAGGCGGCGATGGTGGGCGAGCCGAGCGATCAGAAAGCGACGGCCGAGACGATCCGGGGCCGAACCCACCTCGGCACGATGTTCGATCAGCTGCTCGCGCAACTCCGCCGCAAGGCGCTGGTCGTACTCATCAGCGATCTCTTCGACGACGTCGCCAACATCGAGCGCGGCCTTGCTCGGTTGCGCTACCGCGGACACGATGCGCTCGTGATCCAGGTGATGGACCCTGCCGAGTTAACCTTTCCGTTTCAATCGGTCAGCGAGTTTCGCGGGCTCGAAGGCGAGGGCAAGCTCCCGCTCGATCCCCACGCGATCCGCAAAGCCTACCTCGAGGTCGTCGAGGAACACAATCAGCAGATCGCGCGCACCTGCCAGAAGTTTCAGATCGACCACGTGCTCTTAAACACCAGCGAACACCTCGGCCCGCCGCTGTCGCACTTCCTGGCGAAGCGCACATCCATGATTAATCGGGGGAGTTAAGGCATTTTGGAACCGCAGATGAACGCAGATAAACGCAGATGTTCAAGGCATCGTCAGATTGCTTTGCTGCATTCCGCTCATCTGTTCGCCACCCACTGCATTGCATCCGCGTTCATTCACGTTCATCTGCGGTTTCGAAAACGATCAGGAGTCGCCGTATCACTTTGACCCTCGCCCAAGTCGCTGGTTTGTTTACCGCGCCGCTGCTCGCGGGGATCGGGGCGGCGGCGGTGTCGGTTCCGATCGTGATCCACCTGATGAGCCGGTTTAGACGTAGGCCCGAGGCGTGGGGCGCGATGCGGTTTCTGATCGAGGCCTATCAGAAGCAGCGCAAGCGTTTGCAGCTCGAAAAGCTGTTGCTGTTGTTGGTGCGCTGCGCGGTGGTGTTGCTGGCCGGTTTGGCGTTGGCCGGTCCGGTGCTGTCGGGTTGCAGTAAGCAGGGTTTTTCGCTGACGGGTAGCGGTGGGCGGGTGGTGTATCTGGTGATCGACGATGCGCTGTCGAGTCAGACGCGCGAGGCGGGGCAGACGCGGTTGTCGTTGGCGAAGGATCGCGCGCTCGGCGTGATCGAGGAGATGCGGCCGACGGATCGCGCGGTGATCGTGCGGATGGCTCGGCCGGTCGTTCAGGCATTGGATGCGCCGACGTCGGACGCCGCTGCGCTGCGCGAGGCGGTGTCGGGGATCGAAGCGCGTTTTAGCCGGGGGGCGTTGATCGACGCGTTGATGCTGGTCGAGTCGTCGATCGAGCGGGAGGGTGTGGACGACGCGGTGATCGTGTTATTGAGCGATTTCCCGGCGTCGTCGGATTATTTTGAGCAGCCGATCCCGCCGGAGCTGGAGGGCCTGGGCAACCGCGCGACGATCGTGTCGGCGCTGCCGGCACAGGGGACGGACAACCTGCAGGTGATGTCGTTGCAGCCGCGTCGCCGGATGGTGGTGTCGGCGTCGACGGGCGCGACGGTGGTGGGCGGGCGGGTGGAGCTTCGTCGATTTGGCGCGATCGCACAGCCGCGTCGGGTCGATCTGTCGGTGCGCGTTTCGACGTCGGGGGGCGAGGTGCTGGCGGAGACGACGCGCGAGGTGCGTTTCCCGGCCGGCGAGCGTGAGCAGGGGACGAACTTCGACTTGCCGGTGACGCTGTCTGCCGAGTCGACGCTGGGCCGGGGGCGCGAGCTGGTGGTGCGCGCAGCGCTCTTGCCGAGCGCGGACGCGTCGGGCGTGGACGTGTTGGAGGCTGACGACGCTGCGAGCGCGGTGGTTCGCCTGCGTGATCGATTGCAGGTCGCGTTGATTGACGATGAGCAGGACCTGAATCCGAACCCGGGGGAGTTGGAAGCGTGGCAGTGGGTGCGGGCGGCGTTGTCGCCGAGGGGCCCGGGTGCGGCGGGCTCGTTCGAAGTGTCGCCGATGCTGCCGACGGCGTTGAATGACGAGGCGATTCGGCCGTTCGACGCGGCGCTCGTGCTTCGGCCCGACGCGTTGACGCTGCGCAGCTGGGATGCGCTGGTTGGTTTTGCGCGGCGGGGCGGGTTGGTGTGGGTGTTCGCTCCGGCGATCGAGACCGACGCCGCGCCGGACTGGGTGCAGACGATGGGGCGGCGGTTCGACTTGCCGTGGTCGTTTGCTGACGCGATGGTGTCGTCTGAGGATGCGTTGGGCGAGGCGCGATCGATCGGTGTGGACGAGACGGCTGCGCCGCCGGCGGAGCTTCAGTTTCTCGCGGCCGACTGGCGGGAGAAATTGGGCTGGTGGTCGGTGCGTTCGTGGCTGCCGTTTTCTGCGGACGAAGCGGATCGTTGGGTTTCGTTGAAGGTCGACGAAACGAGGCTGGTGGACGCAGATCGGATGGCGCTGTTGGCGTGTCGGTCGGTGGGTCGGGGGTCGCTGGTGTTTTGCGCGACGCCGTTGGACACGCGGTTTACGAACCTGCCGATTCGGGCGTTATTCGTGCCGCTCATGCACGACACGCTGTGCGGGGTGTTGGGGAACACGGCGGGGCAGGCGTCGCTGATCTCGGGGGACCGGGTTGACCTCGGCGCAACGTGGCGCGGCGTGGGCGAATTACGAATGATCGAGCCGGCGAGCGGGGTGGCGGACGACGCGGCGACGGGCGGGGATGGTTCGGGCGTCACGATTCTTGTGCAGAGCGAAGGGGAGCTAGCCGAGTTGCGCGAAGCGGTGCAGCGGCCGGGCGTATACGTCGGCGAGGTGTCGGGCTCGCCGAGGCTGCTGGTGGTGAATCCGGACAGCGACGCGGGGGACACGTACGGCGGGCAGGGGGCGCTCGAGCTGATGCTCGACGAGTTGGGCGGGTGGTCGTACCTCAGCGATCGCGAGGCGGCGGGGGGCGTGCTTGCGCAGAGCCCGACGGGCAAGGACTTAACCGGGTTGCTGCTCTGGCTGCTGCTCGGTCTGGTGTTACTCGAAACGTTTTTGGCCCGTTGGTTTAGTCACGCGACCGAACACGACGCACCGACGATCGTCGGACGCGTGATCGATGCGCTGCACGGTCAGGGCCCGGGACAAGGCACGACCGGCGGTTCGACCGGCACCCAACAAGCGGGGGGTCGAGCGTGATCGAACCGATGATCTTCAACGGCATTGCCGCGAGCGGCTGGGTGGATCGCCTTTTCGGGCTCGATGCGTCGATGTCGCTGTCGGGCGAGGACACGGCCATCGGTTGGGCGACGCCGCTGCCGGCCTGGGCGTGGCTCTTAATCGTGATCGGCGCGCTGCTGATCGCGCATGGCAGCTACGCGCGGATGCAGGGCGGTCGCTGGGCTCGCGCGGGATTGGCGACGTTTCGCGCGTTGCTGCTGATCGTGTTGGCGGTGCTGTTGGCCGGGCCGACGGTGGTGCGCACGGACGTGACGCTCGAGCCGGACTGGCTGTTGGTGATGGTGGACCGCAGCGCTTCGATGACGTTTGAAGATACGCAGATCGACGGGCAAGTCGTCAGCCGGGAGGCGGCGCTTCGCCGGGCGTTCGACCAGCAGCTCGCGTTGTTCGACGACGGGTCGCTTGGCAACGGGCGCAACGTCGTGTGGTTCGGTTACGACCGCGAGGCGTATCCGATGGACGCGCCGGTTGAGTCGAGCGACCTCAGCGACCCGAGCGTGCAGGCGACGAATCTGCGCACCGCGCTAGATCAGGCGTTGCAATCCGCGGCCGGCCGTACGGTGTCGGGCGTCGTGCTCTTTGGTGATGGTCGATCGCCCCAGCCCACCGGCGAGGCGTATGTCCAGACGCTCGCGCAGCAGAACATCCCGGTGTTCAGCGTGCCGCTGGGCAGCAGCGTGCCGAGGCTGGACCTTGCTGTTGAACGGGTCGATGCACCGGTGAGCGCGTTCGCTGGCGACTTGGTGCCGTTGACCGTGACGGTGCGTCGTCAGGACGCGCTGCCCGGCGACGACGAGGCCGCGGCGATCGACCCGGCGGACGTGCTGGTCCAACTCATCAACGCCGACACCGGCGAGGTGATGGACGAACAGACGCTCGCGGATAAGGGTTTCAACAGCCCGGTTCGGTTACAGGCGAAGAGCGAAGCGGCGGGCGACTTGAACCTCCGTGCCGAGGTGTCTTATCGCGGCAGCGCCCCGGGGGTGACCGCTGAGATCGCGATGCGCAACAACCGTCGCACGGTATCGATCGCGATGGTCGATCGGCCGTTGAAGGTGTTGTATGTCGAGCGGGTGCGTTGGGAGTATCGGTTTTTGGTGTCGATGCTCAAGCGTGAAGAGTCGATCGATTCGTCGATTCTGCTCGTCGATGCGGACCGGGATTTTGTGCAGGAGGGCGACACGCCGATCAGCCGGTTTCCGCAGACGGCCGAGGAGATCCGGCCGTACGACGTGATCGTGATCGGGGACGTGAACCCGCGTTTCTTTTCCGAGCAGCAGCTGGCGTTGATTCGCGAGCACGTGGCGACGCGTCGGGCGGGCCTACTTTGGATCGGCGGCGAGCGTCACACGCCCAATCGTTTCGCGGGGACGGATTTGGAGTTGTTGCTGCCGATGACCACGCCCTCGTCGGTGGGTCGGCTGGTGCCGGCCGAGGGTCGCGAGGTGCCGATCGAGCCGACGGACGTGGCTGAGGAATTGAATCTGTTGCGTCTATCGCTGAGGCGCGGTGACGCGGAGCCGACGCCGCGCGCGGAGTGGCCGAGCAACCTGCCGCCGTTTCGTTGGGCGCAGGATTTGGGCACGCTTCGGCCGGGCACGCGGACGCTCGCTCACGCCATCGGCATGGCCGACCCGACGACGGGCGAAGACGCGCCGCTGGTCGTGTTGTATCGGTTCGGCGGCGGCGAGGTGATCTACGTCGGCACGGACGAGACGTTTCGCTGGCGAAAGGTCGGCGGCGAGGTGTACTTCGAGCAGTTCTGGATTCAGTTGATGCGCAAGCTCGGGCGGACGCGATTGCAACAGCTCGACGATCGGGCGCGATTCGCGGTTTCGCCACCGGCGGTGGATTTGGGCGCGACGCAACTGGTCGAGCTGTTGATCGACGACCCGGCTTTGATCCGCGGCGCGCCGCCGAGCGTGCGGGTCGAGGTGTTGTCGCGGGGTTTATCGGATGAGGCGGCGCTCGAGCCGGTGGGCGAGGTAGAGTTGCGGCCGGCCGGTGCTCAGGGCGACCTCGCCTCGGGCGCGCGGGCGGTGTACCAGGCGAACTGGCGATCGGATCGGCCGGGCCGGTTCGAGTTGCGGGTGACCGAGCCGCTGCTCGAGTCGCTTGAACTTCAAGCACCGGCCGAGGTTCGCGACCCGGCGCAGGAGTTGTCTCGTGCCGCGACGGATCACCCGCGGCTGATCGCGCTGGCGAGCGGGACGGGCGGGGCGGTCGTGCCGCTGAACAACCTCGCGCAGCTCGAAACGCTGGTGCCCGATCGCTCGCGCGAGATCACCAGCGAGACGCGACAACCGCTGACCAACACGCTCGTCGCGTTGCTGGTGCTGCTCGGCCTGCTGACCGTCGAGTGGGGGCTTCGGCGGGGCTTGAAGCTGATTTAGAGGCGGGCGTGGTGTCGTTGGATCGGCGAAGAAATTCGGGCGAGGAACTTGGACCGCCGCCCGTTCGTCCTAGTATGGATGTCGGCCCAGTTGCGTCGATAGATCGAAGTCTTCGCGAACTCAAGCACGGGAGCCTTGTTTGCAACACATCGCCCAACAACTTCGGTCGGTTCGACGGACCGGACGGCTGCTGCTGGTCGTTCGGCGATTGGCTCAGCTGGTCGCAGCGTTGTTGCCGCTGGCGGTGGTGCTGGGGCTACTCGATTACGCGCTTCGGATGCCGGGGACGATGCGGCTGATGATCGTGTTGCTGGCGGTCGGGTTTGGGGGATATTGGTTGCTGACGCGGCTGAATCGGGCGCTGCGTTTTTGGCCGTCGCTGGCGGAGTTGGCGCTCAGGGCCGAGCGGCTGTATCCGCAGTTGGCCGGTTCGCTGGCGTCGGCGGTGGAGTTTTCGATGCAGCCCAAGGGTGACGCGGTGCCCGGGACGACGGCGACGATGACGCAGACCGCGATCGACCAGATGAACGAGAAGACGGCCGGCGTGGACGTTAAGCGGATGGTTAAGCTCAAGCCGACGGTGCAGGCCCTTGCGTGTGCGCTGCTGGGCGCATTGGTGATCGCCGCGATCGCGACGGCGAGCGGCATTCCGGTGCTGCACCACCCGCCGCGCACCGACGACCCGCCGCATCACCTGCGCATTCTGGAAGGGAGTGCGGGTCTCGACGACGCGGTCGCCGCGGAGCTGCGCGCG
>JBMYUK010000155.1:0-6539 GCA_049605275.1 Phycisphaeraceae bacterium | reverse complement strand
ACAAACGCACCGGCCAACCCCAGGCCAAACTCGCCGACCCGCCCATGCGCGGCCCGATCGGCGCTTACATTTACGCCAACTTCGGCCAAGACACCTGGCGCGAGTGGATCGGCATGGGCACGAAGGTCATCAACGAACTACGCCTCGACTTCAGCAACCCCGCCCACCAGGAAACCTACGAGCAGCACATGCTCGAGTGGCTCGGCGTGACGCGCGAGGAGATCGAACAAGCCTGAACTGTTAGTGTCCTCTAGCTTCGTCGTCTGTTAGAGCAGGTCATACGCTCGACGTTCAGCGCCGCCTGCGACGCAGCAGCAAACTGCCCATCGCGAGCATTGACAACGACGCGGGCTCAGGTACGCTCGTGGTGAGGTCGGTGATGCCGACACCGTCGAATCCGAATCCCGAGCCGTCGATATCGGTGTTGATCACGACGCGGTCAAAGCCGATCGCCGAGCTGAAACCGAAAGCCGTGCGAGCGTCGTACGACTCGCTCAAGACGATGCTTTCGATCAGCTGCTCGTCGCGAAAAAAATCGATCTGCGGGGTCGCGTAGAACTGAGAGGTGTCGGCGATGCGCATTCCGAACGCATCGACGCGCTGCGAGAAATCGATGGTAAACGTAGGCGACCCGTAATCGGGTGTGAAACCCTGATCGAGCGCGATCAGTTCGCCGGACTCGGTGCCGAAGAGGGCGCGGCCCGCCCCGAAGATGCCGCCGTCGTAGTACTCGCTGTTGGTCGAAGGTCGATTATCGACGCGGATCGATTGGATGCCGGCTGCGCGGAACGCGGCGTCGTCCGCGGCAAGCGGGCTGTTGGTTGGCAGCACGCTGAGGTCGACGGTGACGCCCTGCGGCAGCGCATCGGATTGGACGATCTCCGCATCAACGGCTTGGATCGAGGTGAGCGATAGCGCGACGGCGATCCCGGTGATCGTTTTCATGGTGTGTCTTTCTGTTCGGCTCGAGGGCTAACGTGTCGTTGCGAACGCCGCGGCGGCGCTCGATCGGCACTGTTATCCGATTCGATCTTGCGCGATTTCAGGCTGAACAGCAGATTTTTAGAACATGTATGAGAAGTTGAAAATAGCCGGAGGCCTACGGACGCCGGACAAGAGAACAGGCCGGGCGTCACCGCAAACAACCGCTTTCGCGTCCGGAGCCCGTAGGTCTCCGGCTATTGATGGGCGCTTCTCTTACACGTTATTAAAAGGCCTAGATACCTCGGGCTCACCGCGGTCGCTCGAGCAACTCGTAGAGCACATTGTTGCTGAAGGAGGGGTCGCTGGTCAGGCCGATGTGATCGGCGGGGATGAACTGGACGTGGTCCCAGCGGATGGGGGATTGGACGCGGGGGGCATAGCCGGTGCCGAGGCGTTCGTCCATGAGGGTGCTGGCGCGGGTGACGGTGCCGTCGCCGGGCGCGTAGGACCGGATGGTGAGTCTTCCCTTGGGGTCGACGCCGATGACGTCGGGCGTTTGATCGACGTCGCCGGCGTAGAGGACCATGCGGAGATGGTCGGGCTTATGGTCGGCTGGGGCGTCGAGGGCGGCGAAGGTCTGCTTCGCTCGAGCGAGACACTTTTGCAAGTGCTCGAAGGCGATCGCGTCGCGGTCGGCTGCGTCGTCGATGTCGGGCAAGAGCCACTTGCGGGTGCGTGCGTCGTCCGGGTCGGTTAGGCCCCAGCCGTACTTGCGCCAGACCTCGGCGTCGAGGAAGTCGATCGGCTCGCCGGTGACCTCGTCGACGACGCGTGCGTGGCGCGGTCGGGGCAAGAGCTGGTAGATGCTGGGCATCGAGCCGAGGACGGCGGGGCGGTAGGTCGGGGTGATGAGCCCGACGTAGTTGACGCCTTCGACGAGTTGGGTGAGCGCGAGGACCGAGCCGCCGCTCGGCGTGCCGATGATGATGGCGCGTTCGATGCGCTGGGCCCCGGCCCAGTTGAGTTCGGGCAGCGAGCCGTCGTCGGGTAGCGGCTGCGGGCCGTAGCGGAGGTAGTAGCGCAGCACGAGCCCGCCCATCGAGTGCGCGACGACGTCGACGCGCGGCGGAGCTTCGAGGTCGAAGCCCTCCATCGCCTGCCGCTGGGCGTCGAGCACGCGGTCGTGCAGCGCGGCCGCCTGCTCCGCGATGTCGCGCCGCCAATCATAGGCGTACTGAAAGCACGTGAAGTGCCCCGCCTGGTTCACCGGCCCGCTCATCGCCAGCATGATCGTCTCGTCGCGATAAGCACCGGCCGCCAGGGTCCGGATGATCTCGTCGTACGCGTCGATCTCCAATCCCCTCACCAACAGGGCCACGTCGATCTCGACCGAGTCCAGCACCGTCGTCGGCACGACCTCGTCTTTCAACTGAGAGAGCGGCTTGCCCCGTTGCATCGGCAGCGCGACCAGCCGGGCGCCGTCCGCGTAGTCCGGGTCGGCCGCGCCGTAGGTAAACGCGCCCCACACCGGCGTCTTCATGCCCGGCTCTTCCAACTTCGACCCAAGGATCCCCGGGATCACGATGACGGGGTTGCGCTCGGCGCCGATGTTCTGCGCCGCGTCGTCGTAGATCGCCCCGAGGTCAGGCCTCGGCTCGCTCCGGCAGGCGCACAGCAACAGCGAACTCGTCAACAGGATGGCAAACGATTGAAGTCGCATCGGCGTTTCTCGGTGATCGGGCCGGGTCTCGGTCGGGGCGTCGCCACTCTACCACACACCAACCGCGCGGCGCGGCGGGCTATTCCGTCGAATACTCAACCGCTACGATTTTCGTCGCGCATGATGAAGCGCCCATCCGACTCGCAAAGGCGCAGATCATCGACGCGAGCGGCATTAGTTTTCGAGGACGAGGTAGTACCGATCGCGGGCGAGCGCTCGGAACGCGCCGGTGTCGAGGTCGCCGTCGTCGATCATCGTGTCGATCTCCTGGACCGCGTCGCTGTCGACGGCGACGCCTCGGTAATGCACGCCGACGGCAAGGGGGACGCCGCCGGTGTCGTTGGCTTCGATGTCCCAGTATCCGCCGATGGGTGTTTTCTTTTCCCAGTTGCGTTTGTGGAGGTAGCCTTGGAGTTCGTCGGGGAGTCGGCCGGAGGTGGAATCGATGACGCGTTCGCCGGTTTCGAGCTGATAGCGCTCGATCGCGCTGGCAAACGTGTTGAGGCTGGAGACGAAGGCGTTGAGCCTCGCGCCGTCGCTGCCGCGCGAGAGGCGCGGGATGGCGATCGCGCCGATGATCCCGAGGATGATCACGACGATGACGAGTTCGATCAGGCTAAAGCCGCGGCGAGCGGTCACGACAACTTCTCCGACAAAGATCCCCGCGGTTTTATCGGAGCGATGGCGACGCGAGTTGAGCCGTTCATCTTTGCGGTCTGTAGCGATTACTCGCTGTCTTTGAGAAGATCGCGGTAGACCTTGCGGGTTTTGTCGACCTTGGGCTGGGAGACGCCGCGGATGTAGCCGTCGTTGGGGTTTTGACGGGCGTAGTCCTGGTGGTAGTCCTCGGCGGGGTAGTAGGCGTCGAGGGGCTCGAGCGTCGTCACGATGGGGTCGCGGAAGACGCCTGCGTCGTTGAGCTGCTTGATGTAGTCGGCGGCGATCTGTTTTTCCGAGTCGTTGGCGTAGAAGATGGCCGAGCGATACTGCGGGCCGACGTCGTTGCCCTGGCGGTTGAGGGTGGTCGGGTCGTGGGCGGTGGAGAAGAAGATTTTGAGGATCGTGCCGTAGGTGATGACGGACGGGTCGTAGGTGATGCGGACGACCTCGGCGTGCTTGGTTCGGCCGGTGGAGACCGCGCGGTAGTTTGCGGTCGCCGCGTCGCCGCCGGCGTAGCCCGACTCGACGTCGCTGACGCCTTCGAGCTGTTCGTACACCGCTTCGACGCACCAGAAACATCCGCCGGCCAAGACGATCTGTCGCTGGGCGGGGGCGGGGACCGTATCCGACGACGCGTCCGCATCGACATCGACGCTCGGTTGAGGGTTGCTCGGATCCGATTCGACCGACGCCGCTCCGACCAGCGGCTCGTCGTTCGCCGGGTCGGGCACTTCCGCGGGGTTCGTCTCGTAGCGCGAACAGGAAAAACCGGCAAAGGCAAACAGCATCAGGGCGGCTCCGTAGGCAAGTGTTTTTGATCGCATCGGTATCACTCCGTTTTCGAATTCTATCCCGCAGCACGGCCCTTGGACGGCCACCGGATGGATAAACAACGCCACCCCGCGGCGATATTCCATCATTCCGATGCTTCGGCATTCTCCGCAGCGGTCGATTCGTCGATCTCCGCGCGCAGGCGAGGCAGCGAATCGGGGTATGTTTTCTGCAGCCAGCCGATCAGTTTTTCGCGGACTTCGCAACGCAAATCCCACGCCTTCGAAGCGTCCGCGGCGGTGCAGAGGACGCGCAGCGTCATCCCCTTGTCGTCGGCGTCGCTGATCTGCACGTTCCAGAACCGGCCGTCGAAGTCTTTGCAGGATTTCACGATCTCCCCGGCTTGTTCGCGCACCGCATCGACGGGGGTGCGGAAGTCCACCTTGATCGTCACGTTGCCGAGCAGTTGCGACTTGGTCCGGGTCCAGTTCTGGAACGGCTTCTGAATGAAGTGCGTGAGGGGGACGATGAGCCGGCGGTCGTCCCAGATGTGCACGACGACGTAGGTCGGTCGGATCTCCTCGATGCGCCCCCACTCGCCCTCGACGATGACGACGTCGTCGATGTTAATCGGCTCGGTGAGCGCGACCTGAACCGATGCGATAAAGGTCTCGAGGGTCGGGCGCAGCGCGATGCCCAGCACGATGCCCGCGACGCCCGCCGAGGCGAGGAGCCCCGCGCCGAGCGAGCGAATCGAGGGAAAAGTCATGAGCACCGCGCCGACGGTGCAGATCACGATGACGCCGATCCACACCCGCCGCATCACGCGGAACTTCGTCAGCATCGCGCGTTCTTTGCGGTTGTCCTCTTTGGAGATGTCCCACTCGTTGGAGAGCACTTCGCCCATCGCATCGGTGATCGCAAGGACTAGCCAGCCGACGCCGACAATCGCGACCATCGACATCGCGTGCGCCAGGATCTGGATCGAGTCGTCGCTTAGCCCGTTGGCCCGGTAGACCGCGAAATAAACCGACAGCGCGACCGCGGTCAGCACGGCCGGTCGATTCAAACGCTGCCATTGCACGCTGCCATCGGCGACGCGCTTGTGCAGCACGCAATCGACGGCGAGCATCACCAGCCACGACACCAATCCGACAACCAGGACGGTCCCGGCCAGCAGACTTAACGACAGCACATAATCGCTCATGATGCGATCTAACTTAAACAGTCCGCCGAGTGCGTCAAACCCGATCCCGCGCTACGCCCGAACCGAGTCGTAAATCAGCACCTTCGTCCAGTACTGCTTGTAGTTCTGAATGAAGTGCTGGTGCGTCGCGTCCTCGGGCGATTGGTAGGCATCGTGCAGCTCCGACGAATCGAACTCGCAGACGAGTTGGAAGTCGTAGCTGTTGTCGACGACTTCGCGCGGCGTGCCTGCCGGGACGCGCACGCTCACGCGCGACACGTTCGGGCTTTCCGCCAGCGCGCGGATGCCTTCGAGTACGTGGTGCTTGTCCTCATCGGACAGGCCGTCTTTGAGCCAGAAGTGAACGGTGTGGAGGAACGCTGGCATGGTGGTGGGTCCTGGGTGATAGGTGTTTGGTGACAGGCCGTTCGGATGCGTCAACCGCCCGCGGCCTTGGCGGGGTAGCCGAGCGATTTTAAGTGTTCAACGATCGCGTCGCGGTGGTCGCCTTGCAGTTCGACGCCGTCTTCGGTCGCGGTGCCGCCCGAAGCGCAGCGGGCTTTGAGCTCTTTGGCGAGCTTTCTGAGATCGGTCGCGACCGGGTCGAGCCCGGTGACCACGGTGACCCACTTGCCGCGTCGTTTTTCTCGGCGGACGCGGGCGTCCTGGTCTTTTGGCAGGCACAGCGCCCCATCCGCATCGCGCGGGCAATCGCAGGCGTCGAGCGCTCGATCGCAGGCGGGGCAGGTGACGGGTTGTTCGAGTGTGCTGCCGTCGAAGAGGCCGGGCATGGGCGTTACTCCAGTTCGACGGCCTCGACCCAGATCGGGCCCTCGGGCGTGTCGTAGGTGCCGATGCGGGTGAGTCGGCCGGTGTTGGCGTCGATCGCATAGGCGGCGAGTTTGTGCGAATCGAGCCCGGCGGCGTAGAGGTATTGACCGTTGAGATCGATGGCGAACTCGCGGGGCTTGGCCTCGGTGTCGAAGCGGTCGATGAACGTCATGAGGCCTTGGTCGTCGAGTTTGTAGGCGGCGATGGAGTCGTGTCCGCGGTTGCTGGCGTAGAGGAACTTGCCGTTGGGCGTGACGTGGATGTCGGCGCAGGTGTTGCGTTCGGCGAAGTCGGCGGGGAGGGTGGTGAGCGACTGGAAGCGTTGCAGCGTTCCGGTTTGTCGGTTCCATTGGTAGGCGCTGACGGAGCTGTCGAGTTCGTTGACCATGTAGACGATGCCGAGCGTCGGGTGGTAGGCGTAGTGCCGCGGGCCGGCGGGGTCGTTGG
>JBMYUK010000154.1:0-6542 GCA_049605275.1 Phycisphaeraceae bacterium | reverse complement strand
GCGGTCGAGGTGCTGGGTTGGCTGGGGCTGGATTGGGATGTCGGGCCGGTGTCGCAGCGTGCGGATTTGTCGGTGTACGAGGCGGCGCTGGCGACGCTGCGGGATCGTGGGCTGATTTACCCCTGCGACGCGACGCGGAAGGAGATCGAGTCGGCGGCGTCTGCGCCGCATGAGTCTGACGGCGAGACGCGGTACCCGGGGTTGAACCGCCCCGCTGCCGGTCGTTACGAAGTGACCGACAAGACGCCGCCGCTGTTGGCGGACGATCGTTATGCCTGGCGGCTGGTCGTGCCGGACGGGCCGATCGGGTATGTGGATCGTTTGCGGGGCGCGGGGTCGGAGGACGTGCAGGCGCGGGTGGGCGATTTTGCGTTGGCGACGAAGGCGGGTCTGCCGGCGTATCAGTTGGCGGTGGTGGTGGACGATGCGCGGCAAGGTGTGACGGACGTCGTGCGGGGGGACGACTTGTTGAACTCGACGCCGCGTCAGGTGCTGTTGTATCGGTTGCTGGGGCTGGGCGAGCCGCCGAGGTATTGGCACCTGCCGCTGGTTCGTGGCGAGGGGGGCCGACGCATGGCGAAGCGCGACGATGCGGTACGATTAACGACGTATCTGGCGGCGGGCGTGGCGGGCGAGCGTGTCGTCGGCTTGCTCGCGTGTTGGGCGGGGCTGATCGATCGGCCCGAGCCGATGAGCGCGCGGGACTTTGCCGATCGCCTCGACCCCGACGCGATCGATTACCCCTCGCCGCAATTCACCGCGATGGACGAACGATGGCTGATGGACGGTTAATCAAACGTGTGGCGGTGCGGACGAGGCTTAGCACTGCGTTGTCGGCCTTGCTGGTCGCGCTGGTTGCTTTGGCGATGGTCGGTTGCGGCGGCGGCGAGGCGGAGCGGGTCGGGTCGCCGACGCAGGCGGGTTCGGATGCGTCCGGCGCTGCGATCGACGCGGCGGCGCGAACGGTGGCGCTGCCGATCAAGGGCCGGGTGTTCGCGTTGGAGTTAGCGATCGACGACGCGGCGCGGTCGCAGGGGTTGTCGGATCGCCAGTCGATCGATGCGGACGGGGGGATGCTGTTCGTGTTCCCGTTCGAGCGTCAGACGCAGTTCGTGATGCGGCGGTGCTACGTGCCGATCGACTTGATCTATCTGGATGCGGACGGCTATATCGACTCGCTGCACGCGATGGAGGTGATCGAGCCGGTGGGTGGGCCGCGTTGGGAGAACCCGGCGAGCGGGTACCCGTCGGTGGGTCGGATTCTGTATGCGATCGAGCTCAGAGGCGGCACGATCGGTGAACTCGGGCTGAGGCGTGGGGAAAAACTCGAACTGCCCGAGGCGGTGCTTCAGTTGAAGGCCCAATAACCCGATGTCTCCGATAACACCCCGCTTCGATGCGTTTGTGGGGTGACATGAGGAGGCGTTTGGATGGGTTTGATGCTGGTGATACGAGATCGCGGGGCCGGGTCTGACACGGTGCCGGCCGGGGTGGAGCGGGTGCTGTCGAATTGGCGCGGCCACGACCGCCCGCACGTCACGGTGCAGCCGATGGACAAAGTTCTCGACGATCCCGACCTGCTGACCGATGTCGAGTCGGTCTGGCTATTGCTCGAAAACCCCACGGCCAGCGATCTCTTTGCGATCGTCGGCGAGTGCGAAGACCGGCACCTGCCCACGCTGCTCACGCGACCGGGCGGCGCCGAAGCGCTCGGCCAGCAGCACACCGAAGGGGTCGTCGCCTGCCCGCCGGGGACCGCGCCGGAGGAGGCGTGCGTCGTCTTGCAAACGCTGTTGAGCCAGGCACCGACGCTGTCGTCGATGCGCCGCGAGTTGCGCGTGCTCACCGCGCAGCAGCAGGGCCTGTGCTCGCAGATCGGCAAACTCGACGAAGAACTGCGCATGGCGGCACAGCTCCAACGCGAGTTCCTGCCCAGCGAACTGCCCGAACTCGACCCCGTCTCCTTCCATGTGCTCTACCGACCGGCGGGCTACGTCAGCGGCGACATCTACGACGTCGTTCGACTTGACGAGCACCACGTCGGCTTCTTCGTCGCCGATGCGGTGGGCCACGGCGTGCCCGCGGCGCTCATGACCGTCTACATCAAACGCTCGCTGCGCTGCAAAGCGATCGACCCCGCCGAGCCAAGGGGCTACCGGCTGCTCGCGCCCGGTGAGGCGCTCGCCAAGCTCAACGCCGACATGATCGGCACGCAGAGCGGCAAGGTCCGATTCGCCACCGCGTGTTACGGCGTGCTCGACACCCGCACGATGAAGCTCACCATCGCACGGGCCGGCCACCCCTTCCCCATGCTGCTGCGCGGCGAGGACGACGAAGTCGAAACCATCGAGCCCGAAGGCGGCTTGCTCGGCGTCTTCGAGGACGAAGTCTACGAAGAGCAAACCGTCCAGCTCAAGCCCGGCGACCGCATGCTCCTCTACAGCGACGGCTTCGAGTGCGCCTTCCCCGACGACGAACTCAGTGCCAACGGCAAACGCAAGGTCGCCAACGAAAACTACGCTAAGGAATTTCTCGACCTGGGCAACGGCGACCCTGGCGAAGCGGTCCGCCGACTCGAAGCCAACCTCGACAGCCAGGCCGGCTCGCTGAACCAAAAGGACGACCTCACCGTCGTCTGCCTCGCGGTCGCGAAAGAAGCCGGCGCACTGCGGCTCACAGACGTCGCGTGATCGATACGGTCCGGATGCCTTGTACCTGCTCCGGGTTTCCGCGCGGAGCTCATGCCGATCCCGTTCTGACTTCTATTCAGGTAACGGCCGCGACGCTGCGCGTCGCAGGCAAAGTACGACACGCTGGTCGCGAGTTTTCGGCGATGTGTAGCATCGCGGCGATGCTTTGAAACCGATCCAATCGCGTAATTCCAAAACGCGGCTCGTATGACTCGGCTAATCGATAAACCCCGCGTCGCGCAGCAGGTCCGTCGTGACCGCCTGCGTTTCGCGCGGCTTGCCGCGCATCCGCTGCATCTGATGCACGATGGTCTTGGCGAGGATATCGGCCTCGATGTTGACGCGGTCGCCGGGCTGCCGCGCACCGAGCGTGGTCATCTCGAGCGTCGCCGGGATGAGCGCGACGTCGAAGCTGTCGTCGCTGACGCGCGCGAGGGTGAGCGAGACGCCGTCGATCGCGACCGACCCGCGCGGGACGATGTAGTCCATGAGGTCGGCCGGCCCGCTGTCGGGCTTGAGCGTGATGCGCCACTCCCCGCCGTCGGTGTGGATCGCGTCGACAACGGCCAAGCCGTCGACGTGTCCCTGCATGAAGTGGCCGCCCATGGGCTGGATCGGCGTCACCGCGGGCTCGAGGTTGACCGCGTCGCCGGCGCTGAGTTGACCGATCGAGGTCTTGAGCAGGGTCTCGTGGATGACGTCGAAACTCAGTGATTCGTCGGTGATCGCCACGGCGGTGAGGCAGACGCCCGAGACGCAGATCGAGTCGCCGTGGTGGACCGCGCAGGTGAGCCCGCGCTCGACGGTGAGGCGTTTGCCAGTGGCGGTGGTCGTGGCGTCGATGATCTTCGCTTTGGATTGGACGATGCCGGTGAACATGGGTGTTGGGTCTTCGCTGTTGGGTTCTGGGCAAGGCATGAAGACAAACTGAAACCACTGAATCGGTGATGGTATCATGCTCGGCTCGGCACATGGCCAGAAGGATGCCCAGCCCAGAACCCAACACCCAGAACCCAGAACCCAACACCCAGAACCCAACACCCACCCCATGCACCGCACCCACCACTGCAACGAACTGAGCAAGATCCATGTCGGTCAAACCGTCACCCTCGCGGGTTGGGTCAACAACTACCGCGACCTCGGCGGGGTGCGCTTCATCGATCTCCGCGACCGCGAGGGCATCACGCAGATCGTCTTCCACCCCGAATCCAAAGACGCCCACGCCCTAGCCCAGAAGCTCCGCCGAGAGGACGTCATCACGATCACCGGCAAGTGCATCGACCGCGAGGGCGGCGCGAACCCCAAGCTCGACACCGGCGAGATCGAGGTCGATGCGACCTCCGCCGAGGTGCTCGCCGACGCCGCGAACCCGCCCTTCATCCCCGACGAAGCCGAGAAGGTCGGCGAGGAAACCCGGCTACGCTACCGGTACATCGACATGCGTCGGCCGCGCCAACTGAACATCCTCAAGACCCGGCACCGCGTCGCGAAGCGGATGCGCGACTACTACGACGAGCAGGGCTTTTACGAGATCGAGACACCGTTCCTTTGTCGGTCGACGCCCGAGGGGGCGCGGGACTTTCTCGTGCCCTCGCGTTTGCAGGCTGGCGAGTTTTACGCGCTCCCGCAGAGCCCGCAGATCTTTAAGCAGATCTGCATGGTCGGCGGCGTCGAGAAGTACTTCCAGATCGTCCGCTGCTTCCGTGACGAGGACCCCCGGGCCGACCGACAGGCCGAGTTCACCCAGCTCGATATGGAGATGAGCTTCGTCGATCAGCACGACGTGATCACGACTAACGAGGGCATGATTCGCGCGTTGTGGAAGGACATCGCGGGCGTCGAGATCCCCGATCCGATCCCGCACATGACCTACGCCGAGGCGATGGACAAGTACGGCAGCGATCGGCCGGACCTGCGGTTCGGCATGCAGCTGATCGACGTGACCGAGGCCTGTGCGAAGACGGACTTTAAGGTGTTCAGCGGCGCGATCGCGGCCGGCGGAATGGTCAAGGCGATCCGCGTGCCCGGCGGCGCAACGATGTCCCGTAAGGAAACCGACGCGCTGGCCGAGTTCGCTAAGGAATTCGGAGCCGGCGGCCTGCCCACGACCAAGATCGAAAACGGCAAGCTCGCTACCGGGGTCGCGAAGTTCCTCGAGCCGATCACCGACCAACTCATCGCCACGACCGGGGCAGAGGACGGCGACCTCCTGTGCTTCGGCGTAGATAGTAAGCCCGAGACCGTCCACCGCGTGCTTGGCGAACTGCGCGTGAAGCTCGGCCACGACCTGGGCCTCATCAAAGAAGGTGACTGGCAGTGGGTCTGGATCGTCGATTTCCCGATGGTCGAGTGGGACGACAAGGCCAAGCGATGGAAGTCGCTGCACCACCCCTTTACCGCCCCCAAGCCCGAGGACATCGACAAGCTGGATTCGACCGATCACGACACCATCGCTTCGATCAAGTCCAACGCCTACGACCTCGTCCTCAACGGCAGCGAACTCGGCGGCGGGTCGATCCGGATCCACCGCTCGGACGTGCAGGGCAAGGTCTTCAAGCTCCTCGGCATCGACGAGGAAGAAGCCAAGGCCAAGTTCGGCTTCCTCCTCGACGCGCTCAGCTACGGCGCGCCGCCGCACGGTGGGATTGCGTTTGGCCTGGACCGGATCGTTATGCACCTCGTGGGCACGACCAATATCCGCGACGTCATCGCGTTCCCCAAGACGCAGAACGGCGCGGACCTGATGACCGAAGCGCCCTCGCCCGTCGATGATGCTCAGATGAAAGAGCTGCACCTGCGAACCGTGCTGCCGCAGAAGGCACCGGCCGGGGCGTGAGCGACCGCCGAGCGACGCGACGAAAAAGGACGACGATTCGATGCCACGTGGTTTGTTGACGCGATCGATTGTGCTGGTGATGTGCGCGTTCGCGTCGCGCGGCGCAGCCGAGCCTTTGACCGAGGCGCAGCGGCAAGCGGTTGTCGCCGCGGTCGCGGCAACGGGCGGCGAGTTGTCGGCGATCAAGGGTTTCGAAGCGGATCTCGACCTGCCCCGCGGCTTGTCGTCGGAAGCGATCGATGCGTGGCGAGACTCGCTCTGGGCGGCATATCGCGACGGCGTGATTCGCGCGGGAAATGAGCAGCGGCTCGCGTTGGGCGAGTTGCCGGCGACGATGACGCAGCTCGCGCAGGAGGCCGAGGGCGGTCGTCTACGGATCGCGGCGCGTCGGCTGCGCTTGGGCGATTTCGACATGCCATTCGCGCTGATCCGCCGGGAGGATTCGGGGTTACCCGAGGCGGGTCGGCCGATGTTCATCTGCACGCACGGCGGGGGCCAGAAAGCCGATGTCGACGGGCCGCACGCGTGGAACGTCAACACGCGAGAGTTTCAGACGCAGGTGCAGTTCGCGATCCGGCTGTACGAGCCCGAGGGGTTGTACTTCGTGCCGCGCATGGCCGACGATCGATTGGGTCGCTGGCGGCACGCGCATCACCAGGACCAATTCGAACTGGCGATCCGCCACGGCATCCTGTTCTGGGGCGTCGATCCGAATCGCGTCTACAAACTGGGCGTCTCGCAAGGCGGCTTCGCCTCGGCGATCCTCGGCGTGTTCATGCCCGACCGCTTCGCGGGGATCAATCCGATGGCCGCGGGCGTGGGGCTCGGCAACCCGGCGGAGAACCTGCGCAACGTCGCGACGTACACGAGCGTCGGCGAACGCGACACGATGTTCAAACGCGCGCCCCACGCGATCGTGTTCCACCGTCGGCTCGACGAGCTGCGCGAGAAAGACCCCGCCGGCTACGCGAATCACCTGGACGTGCAGCCCGGCCGAGGCCACGGCATCGACTACC
>JBMYUK010000153.1:0-6563 GCA_049605275.1 Phycisphaeraceae bacterium | reverse complement strand
CCACGCTTGCCGCAATCATCGATTACGCGAACAAGAACCGCAAAGATCACATTCTGACGGTCGAGGACCCGATCGAGTTTGTGCACGAATCCAAGGCCAGCTTGGTCAACCACCGGGAGGTCGGGCTTCATACCGTGTCGTTCGCGTCCGCGCTGAAGGGGGCCTTGCGTGAAGATCCCGACATCATCCTCGTCGGCGAGATGCGCGACCTCGAAACCACCGCCGCCGCGATCACCGCCGCCGAGACCGGCCACCTGGTCTTCTCCACGCTCCACACCGTCAACGCCTCGCACACCGTCGAACGAATCATCGACATGTACCCGGCCGACCAGCAGAACCAGATCCGCTCGATGCTGGCCAACACGCTGCAGGCGGTCATCTCGCAAACCTTGTTTAAGCGCATCGATCAAAAAGGCATGGTCCCCGCCGTCGAGGTCATGCTCTGCACGCCCGCCGTGCGCAACCTCATCCGCGAGAACCGCGCGTTCGAGATCCCCAACGTCATCGAAACCAACCGACAACTCGGCATGAACTCGCTGGACAACGCGATCGCCGAGCTCTACTTCAACGGCATGATCTCGAAGGAAGACGCGATCGCCCAGGCCGCCTACCCCGAGAAACTCGAGCGCGCCCTCGCGGCGTAAACCGTTTCGATGTTCAGCGTCGGGGCTTGCCCCGGTCCACGACCCACGTTCGATCACAAGAGGCAACCCATGCCCACGTATCGCTACCAAACACGCAACAACAGCGGGCAGGTCTCCGTCGGCACGATCGCCGCGGACAACGCGCTCGGCGCCGCGCAGCTGTTGCGCAACCAGGGCGGGACCGTCCTCTCGCTCACGCCGGTCAGCGGCGCAAGCGGCAAGTCGCTTAGCGAAACGCTCAAGTCGTTGAACTACACCTCCGGCCCGTCGCAGAAGGACGTACTCAACTTCACGACGCAACTGGCCGTCATGGTCCGCGCGGGCATCTCGCTACGCCAGGCGCTCGACGGCATCGCCGAGCAAACGGAAAACCCAAAGTTTCAAAAGATCCTGATCGGCATCAAGCAGGACGTCGAGGCCGGTAAGCCCTTCTCCGAAGCGCTCGCCAAGCACCCCAAACTCTTCGGCCCGCTCTACATCAACATGGTCCGCGCCTCGGAGATGTCCGGCAGCTTCAGCCAGATGCTCGAACGCATCGCGGTCTATCTCGCCCAGCAGATCGAGACGCGCGGCATGGTGATCGGCGCGATGATCTACCCCGGCGTGATCGCGTCGATGGCGATCGGCGTGACGATCTTCCTATTGACGTTCGTGCTGCCGCGCTTCGCCGACGTCTTCGCGGGCAAAGAGTCCGCGATGCCCTGGCCGACCATCTTCCTGATGACGCTGTCCGCGTTCATGGTGCAGTGGTGGTGGGCGGTGCTGGGGGGCTTGGTCGGTCTCTTGATTTTCTGCTTTTTCCTCGTCAAAACCGAGCCCGGCGGCTGGTGGTTCGACCAGCTCAAGCTGCGCGTGCCGATCTTCAAGCGGATGTTCCGGGCGCTGTACATCAGCCGATCGCTGCACACCATGGGCGAACTCGTCAACGCCGGCGTGCCGATGCTCGACACCCTGGCGATCACCGGCGAGATCTCCGGCAACCGCATGTACAAGCGCATGTGGCGGTCGGTCTACAGCTCGGTGAAACAAGGTAAGAAGATCATTCAGCCGCTGCAGAAGACCCCGCTCTTACCCAAGGCCGTGGTACAGATGGTCGGGGCCGGCGAAGAGTCGGGCAAGCTCGGCGAGGTGCTCGACGAAGTCTCGAGCTACTACGCGAAGCAGCTTCGCGAAGCGATCAAGACCGTGACCAGCATGATCGAGCCGATCATGATCGTCATCATGGGTTCGGTCGTCGGCTTCATCGCGATGGCGATCATCCTGCCGATCTTCAAGCTGTCGACGCTGGTGAAGTGATTTGGGATTTGCAATATCGGATTGCGGATTTGTAGCGGTATTACCGAGTGTGATGGCTGTGTAGGCCTTGTGTCTTATAAACAATCAATGATGGGCTTACGTTAGCCATCAGATGAATCGTAGAGTTGAAGAAGATGAAGCGGGCCAATCCGAAATCCGAGATCCGAAATCCGATATCGCGGGGTCGGCGCAGCCGACGCAGCGCGACGGGCTTCACGCTCATCGAGGCGTCGCTGACCACGGTCATCATCGGGACCGGCGTGCTCGCGATCCTCGCGGCGCAGCAGGCCTATCACATGAAGAACAACTGGGCGACGCGAACGAGCACCGCGATGCTCCTCGCCAACGAGCTGCGCGAACGCACGCTGTCGCTGCCCCTGCACGATCCGATCACGAACAACGCGACCCTCGGCCCGGAGATCGACGAGACCGTGCCGCTGGCCTACGACGATCTCGACGATTTCGCGGGGACGGTCACCGCGGGCATCGGCGCGGGCCAGACCTTCAACCCGCCGATCGATGCGCTCGGGCTGTCGCTAACGGACTTAGACGCGTGGACGCAGACGATCAAAGTCGAAAAAGTGCCGGCCGATCAGGTGGATACGACGTTTCCGCTTCGCCTGGACACCGGAGCCTCGGACATGTTCCGAGTAACGGTCTCGGTGCTCTATCGCAACCCGCAGACCGACACGGACGAGGCGGTCACCGAGCTGAGTTGGATCGTCACCGACACACCGTAGACACCCAGACGTTGGATTGAAGACGCGTATCAAGAGACTGATCGCAAGGCGAAGCTCACTGAACAAGCTAGCGACGAGGCCGCGGAGAACAGCGATGAAGCGGAGACCCTCCGAAATCCGAAATCCGAAATCCGACATCAAACGCCTGCGTCGCGAACGCGGTGCGGCCGCCGTTTTATCGATGATGTTTCTTGTGATCTTCGGCTCGCTGGGCGCGGCGATGGCGATCGTCAGCCAGGGCAACCTGCACACCGCCGACACGCACCTCAAGGTCAATCGCTCGCTCGCCGCGTCGGAGACCGGCCTGCGTCTCATGATGTATCGCCTATCCGAAGCGACGCAGACCGTGCTGACGCGATCGGGCGCGGTGTGGGACCCGAGCACCGGCGACTACATCACGACCCTCAAGTCCTCCGACCTGGCCGGCGACCCGAGCGGCATGCCCGTCGATGTCCTGCTCGGCAAGGCCGACGCGATCTGGGACGAAGTGGCCGCGACCCTCGCCGCCTCGTTCGCCGGCGAATTACACAACCAGCAAGAGCCCTACATCGATATCGACGGCGTCCTGCACGTCGGCCCGATCGCGATCGGTCCCAACGCGCCGGCGTTCACCGCGACCTTCACCCCGCACCCCATCGTCGGCGAAGACTACGACAGCGATTACTACGCCCGGCCGCCCTACAGCGAAATGGCGGTGAGCGCGAGCAACCCGCTGGACGCTCGCTTCATCCGCGTCAGCGTCGAGGCCTACGACGGCATCCCCGGCAGCCGCGTGCACCGCTCCGTCTCGATGGACTTTCAACTCGTCAAACGCATCGAGTACGCCGTGCTCTCACGAAGCCGAGTCATGATCGGGCGAAACGTCATGATCGAAGGACGCGTCGGATCCACCTTCGCCGAGACCGATCTCATCAACGGACACCCGATGCAGATCGCCTCGGACTTCCGCGGCCTCGACCCGACGCTCGACAGTCAACTCGACGCGTTGCTTGGCTCGATCATCGAGGACGATCAGGACGGCGATAACCGCTTGAGCATCTACGATTCGACCGAGGTCTCCGACTACGCCAATCCCGAAGCGTTCGACACCGACGGCGACGGCTATATCACCGAATTCGACTTCTTTCTGAGTCATTTCGATACCTCGTCGAGCCCCGGGCAGATCACGACGACCGAACTCGAAGCGTCGCTTTCGCCGCTCGATGCCGAGCAGCTGATGCGGCTGATCGATACGTTCGGCTCGCCGCTGCGCGCGGGGTACAACGACGGAGTGATCGACGAGTACGACCGCTACGCGAAGGTGCGCGGCGAGATTCACGTCGCCGCCGACCTCGCGGGTTGGGAAGCCGGCGCCGCCAACGCGACCGGCGAGTACCAGGACTACCTGCAAGGGCCGATCGTTCCGACACACAACAACAATCCGCTGACCTTCGAATCATCCGAGACCGGCGAATACGAGCTCAACGCCGACCAGTTCGACGTGTCGTCGTTCCGCGATCTCGCAACCGACGACTTCCTGGCGCAGGCCGCCGCGAACGCCGCCAACCACGATCCCGGCGACCCGGACTCGCCGCAGCCGCTCGGTTCGTTCGAGACCGAGGCCGTGCCGTTCCAGGCGACCTATCCGTACGACTATTATGACCGACCGGTCTACGAAAACATGACATTTCGTAATGTCAAGATTCCTAAGGGGACCAATGCACTTTTCAAAAACTGCCGGTTTATCGGTGTGACCTTTATCGAAACCGAGCTCGACAACGATGATCCAGACTTCAACTACGCCGGGATGCAGGACGCCAGCGGGGATCAGAAACACCCGGACCGCTATGTCACCATCGACGGCACGGACGTCTACGACACGAAGACGATCGCCAACAACATCCGCTTTCATAATTGCACGTTCGAAGGCGGTGTGGTGACCGATGTTCCCGACGAATACACGCACGCGCGCAACAAGGTGACGTTCACCGGCAACTCGGGTTTCGACATCGAGAACTCGACGCAGCTGACCCAGGCCGAGAAGATGCTGTATCGCCGCTCGTCGCTGCTCGCGCCGCAGTACTCGATCGAGATGGGCACGTTCGTCTCGCCTTACGACTCGGCGGAGGTGATCCAACTCTCGGGCACGATCGTCGCGGGGTTGATCGATATGCGAGGCCAGGTGAACATCGACGGGCAGCTCTTGACGACCTTCGAGCCGCAGAGCAACACCGGACCGGTCATCGGCGATACCTCGCCGCAGTTCAATACGACGCTCGGTTACTTCTCCGCTGCGGACGGCGATCTCGAAACCGAGGCACCGGAGAACGGGCTCGGCGTTATCCACGTGCGATACAACAAGGACCTGCCGCTGCCAGACGGGATCCTCGGCCCGGTCGAAGCGGTGCCGCTGTGGGGCACGTACTTCGAGGGCGGCAAGAAGGATTGAACGAGATTGAAGACGAGGTCGGCTTACCTGACAAGGGCAACCGGCCGATGCTTGAAGGGTGAAGGGACCGCCGCGCGGCGGAGGGAAAAGTACGAGCAGGGGGACGCGGGGGAGAGTTGAAGCCTCCCGCGAAACCCGCTCGTTTCCGACGAGACAACGATGCCGAACCCGCGAACAATAACGACCCGCCGAAGACTTCGGAGCAGGGGCCTCTCGCTGGTCGAGATGCTCATCTCCCTGGCGATCACGGCGATGCTCTTGACCGCGACAATGGTCGCGATCGACGCGAGTTTTCAAGCCTATGCAGCGGCCGCGGAGTCCGCGAGTACGCAAACCTCGACCCGGCTGGTCACGCACCGCCTGCTGTCATTGATGCGCACCTCCACGGCGCACGGACCGCTCTTGCCCGAGACCGGCGTGACCCTCGCCGGCACGACGCTCACGAGCCCGTACATCGAACTGCTCGATCCCGACGGCAATCTGATCCGCCTCGAATATGAAGACGACGAAGACATGCTCTACGTCACCGTGACGCCCTTTGGCGGGTCGGTCGCGACCAAGGAGCCGCTGCTCGGCGGGGTCACGCAGTGCGAGTTCAAACTTAGCCGACGGCTCGACGAAGACGGCGTTTGGATCCTCGAGCGCGGCAGTATCGACTTCACCGTCGAGCCCGACCGAGACACCTCGCTGGCCATCGAAGGCGATGCGGCCGAGCCGATGCGCGTGATCGCGTCGACGATGCCGCGCAAACTCGAAGACCAGTAGGCCTGATACAACTAAACCACGAAGCAGACTCGCAGTCGCTGCCGACTGCGGTTCTTCGTTGGTACATGCGCGTAGGCGACTGCGGCTTGTATCGGTTGGGTAAACGGGCCGGCGATTTATTGGACCCTGTGGATTTGCATCGCCCGCGTCTGAATCAGAACCTTGGGTATGTAGACGCTCGCGGCATCTTCGCGAACGCTCGCCAACATCCCCGAGAGGTGACGGAGTAGTCCGATGAAGAATAAGACCCTGATCGCAGCACTCGCCGCCGGCCTGTTCGCAGGCGTGCCCCTGGCCACCAGCGCCGACGAGATTCAATTGACCGGCATCGTGCGGGACTTTCTCATCTCGCACCCGGACATGCAGAACAATACGAAGGACTTCGGCGTGAAGACCGGACTCGTGCAGGAGACCCTCTCGAGCGACGGCAAGCCGATGCTCGTCGACGGGCACAACGGCGTCCGCGGCATGATCTCTTCCGAGTCGTCGTTCAATCAGTGGTTCCGCGATGTGCCGGGCGTTAATATCAGCCTGCCTTACAGCATCTCGCTGGATAACGGGCAGGAAGAGGCCGGTGGTCTTTATACCTTCGCTGTTGAAAAACCCAACTACTTTTTCCCGATCGATGGGCTTGGTTGGGGCGATGCCGCGCGGGATAAGAACGGCCACTACCGCAACTTCTACTTCACG
>JBMYUK010000152.1:0-6573 GCA_049605275.1 Phycisphaeraceae bacterium | reverse complement strand
CCGCACGCGCCGCGCCGACGGCGTCACGCTCGACCTGACCAATAAGGCGGCCTACACCATCGAAGACCCGAGCGTCGCCACCGCCCGCGGCGCGACGCTCACCCCCGGGTCCAACGGCCGGACGAAGCTCACCATCACGCACGACGGCCAGAGCGTCACGATCCCCGTCGTCGTCGAACGGGCGAACGAGAAACGCCCGACCAGTTTCCGCCTCGACGTCCTGCCGGTCTTCGCCAAGGTCGGCTGCAACAACGGCGCTTGCCACGGCTCGGCCCGCGGGCAGGACGGCTTCAATCTCTCGCTGTTCGGCTACGACCCCGTCGGCGATTACCACCGCATCACCGAAGAGCAGCCCGGCCGACGCATCGACCTCGCCGACACCGAACGCTCGCTCCTGCTGACCAAGTCGATCGGCAACGTGCCGCACACCGGCGGCAAACTCTTCGACAAGGACAGCACGCACTACGACACCCTCAAAGACTGGCTCGACGCCGGCGCACCCGACGACCCCGACAACGTCGCCGCGGTGACGCGCATCGAGGTCTTCCCGCAGGACATCGTCCTCGAAACCGCAAGCCGGCAGCAGATCACCGTGCGGGCGCACTACTCCGACGGCAGTGATCGCGACGTCACCGACCTGGCCGTGTTGATGACCAGCAACGACGTCTCCGCCGCCATCGGTGACGACGGGGTCATCCGAGCGGGCAAGCGCGGCGAGGCCTTCGTCATGGCCCGGTACGACGCGTTCACCGTCGGCACGCCCGTCATCGTTGTGCCCGAAGACTCGGCTGAGGGATACCCCGATCAACTCGCCGCGGCCAACTACGTCGATACGCACATCAACAGCAAGCTCCGCAAGATGCGCATCGTCCCCGCCGAGCTTTGCGATGACGCGACCTTCGCCAGGCGTCTGCACATCGACCTCATCGGTCAGCTGCCCGACCTCGATTCGCTCGACGCCTTCGTCGCCGACAACGACCCCGATAAGCGATCGAAGCTGATCGATCGGCTGCTCGCGGACGACGCCTTCGCAGACATCTGGGTGATGAAGTGGGCCGAGCGCTTACAGATCCGAAGCAGCGGCAACAACAACAACGGGATGAGCCAGAAGGCGGCGGTCCTGTACTACGAATGGCTTCGCGACCAGATCAAAGACGAACGGCCGATGAATCGCGTCGTCTACGACTTGCTCGCCTCGGGCGGGGGGACGTTCGAGTCGCCCGCGACGAACTTTTATGAAGTCGAACGCGACACGCTCAAGCTCTCGGAAAACGTCGTGCAGGTTTTTCTCGGCTCGCGGATGCAGTGCGCTCAGTGTCACAACCACCCGTTCGATCGGTGGACGATGGACGATTACTACGGCTTCACCGCGTTCTTCGCGCAGATCGGCCGAAAGCCCGGTGCAGATCCGCGCGAGCGCGTCGTCTTCAATCGAAACAGCGGCGAGGTGAAACACCCGCTCGACGGTCGGGAGATGAAGCCGCAGTTCCTCGGCGGCGACATCGCGACCATCGAACGCGGGAAAGACCGCCGACAGGTCATGGCGAGTTGGCTGACCTCGACGCAGAACCGCGCGTTTAGCCGAAACCTCGCGAACTTTGCGTGGGAGCATTTCTTCGGCCGAGGGATCACCCACCCAATCGACGACGTGCGCATCTCCAACCCGCCGGTCAACGAGCCGCTGCTCGAAGCCCTGTCGGATCGGCTGGTCGATTCGGACTACGACTTCAAAACGCTGGTGCGCGACATCTGCAACTCGCACGCCTACCAGCGCTCGACCCGCGCGAACGTCTCGAATCGGTCCGACACGACCAACTTCAGCCGGGCGCACCCGCGGCGCATCCGCGCGGAGGTCTTGCTCGACTGCATCTCGCAGGTGACCCGGACCGAGGACGATTTCAGGGGTCTGCCGCCCGGTGCGCGAGCGGTGCAGATCGTCGACGGCCGAACGAGTACGTATTTCCTCACTACGTTCGGCCGAGCGACGCGCGAGACGGTGTGCTCCTGCGAAGTCGTGATGGAGCCGAACCTCAGCCAGGCGCTGCACCTCATCAACGGCAGCACGACCAACCAGAAGATTAAACAGGGCAAGCGCATCCAGACGCTGCTGGATCAAGGCAAGACGCCTGAACAAGTGATCGATCGTTTGTATCGCGCTGCCTTATCACGCCAGCCGACGCCCGACGAACTCGATCGAATCATGGCGCTTGTCGAGACCGGCGAGAACGAGGTCCAGGCGCTCGAAGACGTGTTCTGGGCGCTCTTAAACGCCAAGGAATTCATCTTCAATCGGTGACGGATCATCCCGCGTCGGCGTCGGCCGCTCGGATCGACCCGGGCGGCCTGCAACAGAGAGAAGCACATGCGACACGTGGTACGACAAGCGATGGGGTTGGGGCTGGTCGCGCTCGGCGGTTTGCCGGCGAATGGCCAGGAGGCGATCAATTACCAGGATCACATCCGACCTATCTTTCAGCAGAGCTGTTTCAACTGCCACAACGCCGACGAGGCCAAGGGCGGGGTCGATCTGACGAGCTATCGCGCGACGCTGGCGGGCGGGTCGAGCGGCGCGTTCGTGGTGTCACAGGACGCGAACGGCTCGCGATTGCTGGGCGTCATGAATCACACGCTCGAGCCGAAGATGCCGCCGCGCGGGGACAAGGTGTCGGACGATCGGCTTGAGCTCATCGAGCGCTGGATCGAAGAAGGCCTGCGCGAGACGGCGACGAGCTCGGCCAATGCGCCCAAACGCCCGCGCGTCGATCTGTCGGTCGGCGAGGCCGCGATCGGCCGACCGACCGGGCCGGCGTTGATGCCCAAAGACCTGCCGCTGGGGCCGATTCACCACACGCCTCGGCCCGGCGCCGTCCGATCGATCGCCGGGCACCCCTGGTCGCCGATCGCCGCGGTCGCCGGCCAGAGCCAGGTGCTGATCTATCACACCGAGTCGGGCGAGTTGCTCGGCGTCCTGCCCTTCGCCTACGGCCAACCCGAGGCGCTGCGCTTCAGTTGGACGGGCAAGCTGCTACTGGCCGCGGGCGGCGTCGGCGGATCGAGCGGGACCGTGGTTCTCTACGGCCTCGAAGACGGCCGCGAAGTCGCGCGCGTCGGCGACGAAGTCGACGCGGTGCTCGCCGCGGACCTCGACCCGAGTCAGCGTTACGTCGCGCTCGGCGGGCCGAATAAGTTGGTCAAGGGCTTCGACGTCGCATCCGGCGAACGGATCTACACGATCGATAAACACACCGACTGGGTCACGGCCATCGCGTTCAGCCCCGCGGGTGATATGCTCGCGACGGGCGATCGCAACGGCGGGCTGCACGTCTGGGAAGCCGACACCGGCCTGCCGATCTTCAGCCTCGACGGGCACAGCGACGAGATCACCGCGCTGTCGTGGCGCTACGACGGCAAGCTGCTCGCCTCGGTCGCCGAGGACGGACAGGCTAAGCTCTGGGAGATGGAAGACGGCAGCCAGGCCAAGGCTTGGAACGCGCACAGCGGCGGTGCGCGATCGATCGCTTATGCCGAGGACGGCCGACTGGTCACGACCGGCCGCGACGGATGGATCCGTGTCTGGAGCGCGACCGGGGCCAAGCAACATGAGACGCAGGCTTTTAAGACCCTCGGCCTGAGCGTTGCGTTCGATACGCGCGGCAAGGCGGTCGTCGCCGGCGACTTGTCGGGTCGGCTCGTGCGCTGGCCGATCGGCGAGAAGGGACTGGCCGCCGAGGCGTGGTCGAGTAATCCCCCGCCGATCGCGGAAGCGCTGGCGCAATGGCACGCGACGCACACGCAGCGATCGCAAGCGCTGCGGGAAGCGACGCAACAGGCCGAGCAGCGTCGCGCGGCGGCGGACCAAGCGGCGCTTGACAAAGACTTGGCTGAGCGGTCACTCGAGGCCTTGCGACGAGCCATCAAAACCGGCGAGACGCGCGTGCCCGAACTCGATCGCGCCCGCAAAGAAGCGGCGAAGCATCGTGATGCTGCGAACCGCGCGCTGCGCGACGAGCAGAACCGGATGCGATCGGCCGAGCGGACGCTCCAGCAGGCGCAAAACAAGTCCAAGCGTGCGCGGCAGACTGTCGATAAGGCGGCCCACGAATTGGAGAGAGCGACCGACGAACTGACCAAGACCACCGAGCAGCAGGTCGAAGCGCTCGCGAAGGCCGTTACGCTGCGTGAGTCGGCGGCCTCGGCGTCAGCGGAGGCCGAGCAGCAGACGGTCCGGGCCGAACTCGCGAAGCAGCAAGCCGATCAATCCAAGCGTCGCGCGGATGAATTGAAGGGTCAGTCGGACGCGGCCGGGCGTGAAGCGGATCAGGCGAAGCGCTCCGCGGATCAGGCGCGCTCGCGGGCCGAGGAAGCGAGGGGTCGTGCCGAGCGTTCGCCCGAGGACGCGGCGCTAAGGCGACAGGCGGAGGAAGCGGATAAGCGAGCCGAAGCATTGGCCGCGGATCACCGGTCGAAGCGCGAGGCGGCCGAGTCGCTGTCTCGGGAGTTCAACGACGCGCGTAAGCATGCCGAGGACCTATCTCGCCGCGCGAGCGATCAACTGCGACGCGCTCAGGCGCAGGATCGCAAAGCGAAGGAAGCGGAGAAGCGCGCATCGGATCAGGAACGCAAAGCGGCCGACCTCGATCGCCGCGCACGTGAGCTGAGCCAGCGCGTCGCGCAGCGTACAGCCGAGCACGAGCAGCGCGTCGCGGCGTTGTCAATGACCGAAGCGAAGTTGCAGTCGGCGGCGGAGACACTGACGACCCGCCGTGCGGCGACCGATCGCGCGGATCAGATGGCCAGGGAGCGAATCGCCGAGCAGGAGGCGGCGCATCGCGCTTACGAAGCGTCGCGTCAGGCATTGGATCAAGCGCGGCGTGAGTTGCGTCCGGCGGAGCAGGCGTTGAAAGCGGCGGAGCAAGCCCGCGCGAAAGCGGTGGCCGCCGCGGATGAAGCGTCACAGGCCGCGGCGTTGGCCGAGCGAGAAGTCGAACGCGCGGACCGCGAGCGTGCGAAGTGGCGGGCCGCCGAGGTTCGGCTGCGACTCGATGCGCTGCGTCGGGAACTCGCTTCCGCTCGGGGCGGGGAGGCGAAGCGGCAGGCCGAGTTGTCGGAACGTTTGGCCGAACGTGATCGTTTAATGCGTCGGTTGCAGGCCGCCGAGCGCTCGCTCGCTCAGAGCGGCAATAAGATCGCGTCGGCACAGCAGTCGGTCGCTGATGCAAAAGCCAAGGTGGATGAGCGGACGAAAGCGGTCGACGCGGCGAAGCCCGACACGGCTTTGGCGCTTGAAGACGCGGCGTTTGACTTGGAAAGCGCCGCCTATGCGCTGCAAAAACTCGAAGCGGCCGTTGCTGACTTGCCCGCGGAGATCGCTTCGATCCGCGAAGCCGTTCGAAAGATGGAGGCTTTTATCGCGGAGTCTCGATCGGCGTTGGCTCAGCCCGACCCGAACGTTTCTGCTCTCCAGCGCCAGATCGATGACCTGCTGCCGACCTACCGATCGTTGCGTCGCGAGGCGGGCTTCGCAGATCGGGTTGAAACCGACTAGCTGTTCAGGGCACATCCTCGGCGTTTCGACGCGGCTTATCGGGGCGTTCGCGCTCTCGGGGCGCTTGGTTTTCATCTGACTCGCGGTCGTTAGCGCGAGGGCGTTTGGGGTCTGCGTCGAGCATGTCCCGCAGGCGTTGATCGATGAGCGTCTCGCTGTCGGCCGCGATCTGCTCGATTTCCTGTTCGGCGCGTCGGAGGCGCTCGCGCATGCGTTCGATGTCGAGTTGTTTGAGTTGTAGACGGACGTCGAAGAGGCCTTCGATATGCTTGCGCAGTTCGGGCGTGAGGGCTTGAACTTGTTGTAGATCTTGTCGGTTTTGCGCCTGGCGGATTTTCCGGACGAGTGGAAAGACCTCGCGCATGAGGCCGGCGTGCTGCTGATGGAGTCTGAATTCTTCGGGTCGCTTTTCGCGGGCCTCCATGAGTTCTTTGATCCGCGGGTAGCGGGCGATGCGTCGGGCGGCCTCGTTGGGGTTGTTCTCGGCGAGTTGTTCGAGCCGACCGATCCAGCCGACCTTGGTATCGGGGTGCAGAGCTCGGAGGGTGTCGAGCGCATCTTCGAGTCTGTCGATGTCGAGCGGCTCGCCGCGACGCGTGGGCTCGCGTTCGCCGCGCCGGTCGGCGGGTCGTTCGTGTAGGCCGGGGCGTTCGCGGTCGGCTCGCGGTCCGTCGCCGCCCTGGGCGGGTTGGGCAGAAGTGTTGCCGGGCAGGCAGAGGGCGGCGAGCAACAGGATGGCGAGGCATCGTTTCATGGCTTGTGCTTGCGGTTGATGTTTCGCGGGTCGCGAGTCGTCAGGTGGCGAAGTCGGCGTCGGCCGACTGCATCTCGGTGAGAAACGCTTCGAACTGATCGAGGTCGGACCAGATCGTCTCGCGATCGACGGTGCTGTCGTCGATGTCGTCGGCGACGATCTGCAGGGTGTTGTCGAGATCGAGCGTCGTGTCGTCGAAGAGCGTTTGAGTCGAAGCGAACCGCGCGGCCTCGGGCCAATCGGTCTCGGTGCCGGTGGTGTTGGGCGTGTCAGT
>JBMYUK010000151.1:4615-6597 GCA_049605275.1 Phycisphaeraceae bacterium | reverse complement strand
GACGTGGGTGATTGGGATGATCCTGCCGGCGTTGCTCTTGCGGGATTACGGGCTGTATGGGTGGGTCGTGTTCGCGGTGCCCAATGTTTTGGGGGCGGCGCTGATGGGGCTGGTGCTGTTTCGGCCGCAGTGGTCTGTCAACATCGTGACGAAGCACCGCTCGGCCTGCCAGAACTTTACGGTCGTCACGGTGGCGTACCACCTGTTTGTTGTGGCGTGGCTGTTCACGAAGCTGTTCGGGCTCGCGGCGGTGCCGATGCTGGTGGTCGGGCTCGCGGCGTGCGCTTCGATCGGGTTTCGCAATCGGCACTCGGCCATGCTTTACGTGGCGGCGGGGGTCGCGGTCGTGTCGTGGGGTTGTTTTAGCTACGCGACCAAGTTGCCCGGGGCCTGGGCGTTGGCGGACTTCGTCTGGCCGAGCGAGGGTGTCCATCGGCTGACGACGGCGGACCTCGCGTGGTTCGCGCCGGCGGCGCTTTTCGGCTTTGCGCTGTGCCCGTATCTCGATCTGACGTTTCACCGGGCGCGGATCAACACGTCCCCCGGCACAGGCGTCGCCGCGTTCGCCATCGGCTTCGGCGTCGTGTTCTGCTCGATGATCGTCTTCTCGGTGTGCTACGGGTCGCGGCTGCTGCCCTTTGTCAGGGGCGACGACGACGCGGCATTGGAAGGCGTTTGGCTGGTGCTGCTCGCGGTGCATCTCACGCTGCAGGCGGCGTTCACGATCACGGTCCACGTCCGCGAGACGATGGAAGACCCCAGGGCCAACATCCCCTGGCTCGTCGCGCTCGGGGGCGTGGCAATTCTCCTCGGGCTCATGGCCCGGATCAGCGTGCTGCCCGATCACCGACTGACCGGCGGGCTGACCTGGGGCGAGGCGGGGTATCGCGTGTTCCTCGTGTTCTACGGCACGGTCTTGCCGGGCTACGTTTGGCTGGTGATGATCCCTCGGCTGCGCGGGCCGTTGACGCTGTTGGGCAACGAGCTTCGCATCTTCGTCTACGCGATCGCCTGCGGTTTTTCGCTGGCGTTGGCGTGGGTCGGGTTTGGGATGGGCGAGAGCCGGGCGATGCCGTACCTGTTTGCGGTGTTTATCCTCGGGCGGATCGCGGTGGAGGCGCTGCCGCGCGGCGACGCCGTGCGCTAAGCCGAGGCCGCATCTGAATTCGTGACGATTCGAACCGGACGCTTCGCGTCGCCCGCCGCACCAATGTCCACAAACCCTGTCGGCTGCGCTGTGGATGCCCTGGCAACTGCGCGATCGAGTCCCCTCGCCCGGTACCATCGCCGTGCGCAGGAGATCGACCGCCGACTCCCGATTTGCTACTCCTTCATTCCCAAACGCTCATGCCTATTACCTCCGGCCGCGTGTCGTATTGCCGTTTTCGCGTCTCCGGCGACGCCCCCGACAGCGTCGATGAGACGTTTCTCGATCTGCTCTACGAGCATCGTTTCCGTGAGACCGACATCGGTGCGCCCGACGAGGTCGAGGCCGGCTGGGTCACGGCCGAGCATCTGATGGACACCGCCTTTTCTTACGACAAGGTCGGGTACGGCCCGTTCGCGCTGTTCGCGCTTCGGCTGGACACGCATAAGGTGCCGGGCGAAGTGAAGAAGGCCTATCAGAAGATGAACGAACAGGCCGCGGCGAGCGAGAGCCCGACGGGTTTCGCGAGTAAGGCCGAGAAGCGTGAGGCGAAAGACCTCGCCGATCGGCAGGTGCAGGACGACCTCGCTTCGGGCCGATTCCGCAAGAGCCGATCGGTTCAGATCGCTTGGGACCTGCGCAACGGGTTGGTGTTCTGCGGCAACGCGAGCGGGAGCGTGGTCGAGCAGCTCGTTCGCCTGTTCCGCAAGTCGTTCGCGGCCGAGTTGGTCCCGATGACCGGCGGCACCGAGGCGGGCCACTTCTTAAGCCGTTCGGGTAAGTCGCGCGACTACGAGGATCTGTTGCCTAGTCCGTTCACGAAGCCGCCGGTGGA
>JBMYUK010000151.1:0-4605 GCA_049605275.1 Phycisphaeraceae bacterium | reverse complement strand
GCCGGCCACGCCGACGACGAGGCATCGCCGCGCGAGCGGAACACGCCGATATGCCCGTGGACGACCAAGTCGATCGATCTCAAGGACTTTGTCGGCAACGAGTGGTTGACTTGGCTCTGGCATCAGTGCGAGGCGAACGAAGGTGTCGTCGCAACGGCGAAGGCCGGGGAGCTTTTTATCACGATCACGCGGCAGCTCGACATGGACTGCGCGTGGGAGGTCGGGGGGAAGGTGTCGGTGCGTTGCGACAAGCCGACGAGTCTGGCCGAGTCCGATGACGCGCTGAAGACCGGCAAGTGGCCGCGCAAACTCGGGCTGATCCTCTCGGACGGCGAGCACCAGTGGGACCTGACGCTCGGGGGCGATACGCTCAACGTCGGGTCCGCGCTGCTGCCCGACATCACCGAGGCGCAGACCCCGCGCGAAGTCATCGAGCAGCGGCTCGCGCTCGTCGGCTCGCTGTCGTTCGCGATCGATCAGCTCTACGCCGCGTTCCTCAACCAGCGCACCGCGAGCGGCTGGGGCGCGAAGCGCGAGGCGATCGCCGCGTGGATCAAGCAGCGCGGGCTTGGGCGGTCGGCTTCCACCAAGTCCGCGGTGACAGTGTCGGCGTAGCGGTGAACTGGTATGTGTGTCAATAAGTTTTGACCCGTTGCGTAGCCGCCGGGCAACGCACGGGGGTCGAGTCGTTTCCGAATTCGATCACGGCCACGCCGAATAGACTCCAACCGATTCGACCCCCGCGTGTGACGCGGCGGCTATCAAGACGCGCGGGGTTTTATGGGGTACGTACGAGGCCCTATCGGAAAACGACGAGTGGGTCAGGCATTCTTGCCTGTCGCCAGAAAAGAGGTCTTCTCTGATTCGCGATTCGGCTTAACCGAATTGACAGGCAGGAATGCCTGTCCCCCTGGTACTTTTTTGGGTCCTTGTTTTTTCTCTTCCGGTGTCCGTTGGCTGCCGGCTATTGTTTTGCGGTCGCAGCGGTGGCGGTTGATGCGACCGGGTGAGCGCTATTCTTTGGTTTTCACTTGCGTTCTGGCACGGGCGTTGCAACTCTTGCAGCATCGATTCGTCGACAAGAAGATTGCACAGTGTGTACGCAATTTCACCGAAAGCCGCCCACCCCTGCCCCGACCGCGGGCAAACGACACGAGGACGCTGATGTTCGATCCGTGCAGCCGATGAGACGCCCCCGTCCGAGTCGGTTGACGAACACAAACGCCGCGTGGCACCGGTCGAATCGACGCCGCTGATTGCGGCGCACGCCCGATCGCTCTGCCGAAAATCCGATGCCATGCCCGCCTTGCCGCTCGTTGTTGCAAGCCGGCTGTCTTTTGCCAATACCGCCCGACCGGGCACAACGAATCTCGAATCCGATGATGAATCCGACCCTCCGATTGCCTGCTGTTGTCTTGCGTTTGAACCAATCGCTCGTGCCGATCGTGTTGTACGCCGGCATCGCGTGTGCCGGGGTGTCGATCGCGATCTTCGGCTGCATGCTGTCGTCGATTCAAGCGGACCTTGCGATGACGCGTTCGCAGGCGGGGCTTTGCCAGGCGGTCTTCTTCGCCGGGCACTTGCTGGGCGCGCTCTTGACGGGTCGGCTGATGGGCAGCCTCTCGTCGCGGTGGGTCTGGATGCTCGGGCTGAGCGCGACGGTCGTGGGGAGCCTGATGACCGGGGTGGCGGCGATGCCGATGCTGATGCTCGGGCGGTTGCTCGCGGGGTTCGGGCTCGCGTCGTCGGTGCTGTTTGCCAGCGGCGTGATCGCGACGATGTATCCGAGGCGCACGGGGGTGATGCTGAACCTGATGCACGCGGTGATCGCCGGCGCCGCAGCATTAACGCTGATGATCGGGCAATCGCTGGGGGAGGTCCTGGGTAGTTGGTCGGCGGTGCTGTGGTTGGCCGGCGTGCTGGCGGCGGGCCCGTTGGTCGCTGCGGCGATCGTGCCCGGTGCGCCGCGGCTGAAGTCGGACGCGCAGGCGGGCTTCGGCGTGTTGCGTCGGGTCGGGCTGAGTCCGTTGCTGCTGCCGCTGTTGCCGGCGGTGATCGGCTACGTCGCGGTCGAGCAGGCGATCACCGTGTTCCTGCCGCAGTTGATCGAGCATCGCTTCGCGGTCGGGGGGTCTTACGCGGCCAAACTCACCGCGATGCTCTGGCTGGGCATCATCGTCGGGCGGGTCGGATCGGTGCTGATCGGCGAGCGGATCCACGACGGGGTGCAGCTGGTCGTCGGGGGGATGGGCATGGGGCTGTGCATGATGATGACGCTGGTGGTGCCGGACGTGAACGCGGTGTCGGCGTTGGTCTTGATGGCGGGGATCGCGGGCGGGCCGATGGTGCCGTTGGCGTTCGCGATCGCGGCGAAGCGTCTGCCTGAGTCGCGCAACTCGGCGATGACGATCTGCCAACTCGCGTGTTGCGCGGGCGGCATTTACGGGCCGTTGGTCGCGGGCGCGGTGGGCGACAGCGCGGACCTGAGCCTGGCGTTGATGTTCGGTTTCGCGACGGTGGCGGTGGCGGTGATCCCGTTGATCCGCACCCTACCGTCGCCGACGACCGCGGCCTCGGAGATCATGCCCGAGCCTCAGGCGGCCGACCCTTCGTGAACCCGGGGAAATTCATGGACCGACTCTCGGCGATCCTTCTCCGCGAGGTGGGTCGCTGGCGTCGCTGGGGATTGCACTTTTTTTTTGCTCTCGGCGAAGAGATAGAAGCAGGCCAGCACGAGCGCCAACGCCGCGTTCATTTCGAAGAGTTCTTCGGTCACGCGGAACATGTCGAACGAAAACGCGCGGAGGTCGAGCAGCACCGATCCGACCCCCAGCGCGGCGCACGCGGAGAGGCAGACGTAGACCGGATCGCGACGAGCCGAATCGACAAACGCAACGACCCGAGCGCGTCGGACGACGCCCCAAGCCGCGACGCCGAGGCCGATCGCCGCGAGCACGACCCAACTCCACGGCGAGGTGTACGCGATCAGCGGCGGAACGACCTCGATCAGATCGTGGGCCGCGTCGATGCGGACGCCAAAGAGCTCGTGCGGCTCGTAGTCGAAGATGCGTTCGCCGAAGCTGATCTCGTCGAGAAAGCCCAGGAGCCCGAAGCCGGCGAGGAAGAGGAGCATGCGCTTTCGCACCGCCGCGGGCCGAGCGAGCATCCAACTCGCCAGCGCGAAGGTCAGGAAGAAGAACCCGGCCGAGGCGTGTTCGACGAGTTCGTCTTCGCCTTCGAGGTGATGTCGCTTCGTGCGAAACTGCGTATACAGCGCCGCGGCAACGCTGAGTTGCACGACCAACGCAATCAAATAGGTAACAATCAGCTTCATCGTGAAGGTTCGACTCGTAACGCGTCGATCGGCAAAGCCCCGCCCCGCGGCAACTCTATATGCAATATCCAATCGTCCGATCGGGCGCGGTATCGCACCTCATCTCGACAGAAAATCGCACTTTTTTGCCGCCCGATCGAGGCTAATTAGGGTGAAATAGGCCTTGTCAGCGTTATGTTAGCGATGCTAACGCGGCCTCGCAATCGTCACCACCCGCATCATCGGCATATCAACCGGGTGGATAACCCTTGCGGCGGGTTTTTATCGGCGTATTCGAAGTCCGCTCGTGCGGCCGATTGCTCTCGACGGACCGGTTTCCCCGAGCCGCGCCGGAACGACGCGCGGCGCGTTTCGGTCCGGTCAGGCGATCGGCTTGGGCTCGACGCGGGTGAAGGCGCCGTCGGCGCAGACGTGGTATTCGAAGCGGTGGTTGGTCGTGCGCGTCGTCGCGGCGCCGACGGTGCCGCGGCGATCGATCGCGATAAGCGACAGGCCGCGCTTCGCGTTGGCCGGGTCGGCATCGACGATGCGCTGGAGGACGCTGCACGCCGCGTCGCTGGCCGATCGACCGTTGGCCATCGCGTCGGCGATGCGGACCGCGGCGACGTGCCGATACAACTCTTCGCCGATGCCCGTGCCCGCGACGCAGCCCGCGCGGTCGTCCGCGTACAGCCCCGCCCCGATGATCGGCGAGTCGCCCACTCGGCCCGGCCGCTTGAACCCCAGCCCGCTCGTCGCGACGCACGCCACCGTTTGCCCCGCGACATACCCGAGCACGCCGACCGTGTCGTGGCCGACCGTCTGATCGATGTCTGCCTTGCCCGCCGCGACACTCGCTCGCCAGTCCGCATACTCGCGTCGCGTCGTCTCGGTCAGCATCGCCTCGGGGTCGTAGCGCTCAAAGCCTTCGCCGATCGCGAAGTCGTCCGCGCCTCGGCCCGCGAGCATGACGTGGTTGGTTTTCTCCGCGACGGCCCGCGCGACTCTGATCGCCGGGCAAGTCACGCGCAACGCCGCGACGCCGCCGCAGCTCAGATCGCTGCCGCGCATGTACCCCGCGTCGAGTTCGACAACGCCCTCGCGATTCGGCAGGCCGCCGATCCCGACCGTGGGAATCGCCGGGTTTAACTCGATCGCCGCGGCCGCCTCCACACAAGCCGCGGCAAGCTCGCCGTGCACCCGCCAGTGCGCCCACGCCACGCGAACAGCCTCGGCACCAAAGTCCCAGGTCGCAACAAAGATCGGGCGTTGCTCACGCATCGCGGTGACGG
>JBMYUK010000150.1:0-6598 GCA_049605275.1 Phycisphaeraceae bacterium | reverse complement strand
GCGGCGACCAGCGCGTCACCGGCATGACCGCGGGCCAGAAGCAGTTCCTCACCAACGCACCGATCAGAGCCTTCAAACAGCACGGCAAGTGCGGGCGGTGGGTCGGCAGCGAACTCATCCCGCACACCGCCGAGATCGTCGACGACATCGCCGTCCTCAAAGCCGTCAACACCGAAGCGATCAACCACGACCCCGGCATCACCTACATCAACACCGGCAGCCAACAGGTCGGCCACGCCTCGCTCGGCGCGTGGCTCAGCTACGGCCTCGGCTCGGAGAACGACAACCTGCCCTCCTACATGGTCCTCATCAGCCAGGGCAGCGGCAAAAACCCCGGCCAACCGATCTTCTCCCGCCTCTGGGGCTCGGGCTACCTGCCCAGCGAGCACCAGGGCGTGCGCCTGCGTTCGGGGAAGAACGCCGTGATGCACCTGCAGAATCCGGGCGGCGTCGATCGCGAATTGCGCCGCGATCAACTCGACGCGCTCGCGGCGCTCAACGCCCAGCACGCCGAGGCGACCGGCGACCCGGAGATCGACGCGCGCATCGCGCAGTACGAGATGGCCTACCGCATGCAGACGTCGGTGCCGGAGCTGACCGATTTTTCGGATGAGCCGGACAGCACCTTCGAGCTGTACGGGCAAGACGCGCGCAAGCCCGGGACCTACGCGGCCAACTGCCTGCTCGCCCGTCGCATGATGGAAAAGGGCGTGCGCTTCGTGCAGCTGTTCCACCGCGGCTGGGACCAGCACAACAAACTCGTCACCCACCTGACCAATCAGTGCAACGACACCGACCAGGCCAGCGCCGCACTGGTCACCGACCTCAAGCAGCGCGGCCTCTTGGACGACACCCTCGTCGTCTGGGGCGGCGAGTTCGGCCGAACCGCCTACAGCCAGGGCAAGCTCAACGCCGGCCGAGACCACCACGGCCGATGCTTCTCCATGTGGATGGCCGGCGGCGGGATCAAGGGCGGCATCGAGCACGGCGTCACCGACGACTACTGCTACAACGTCGTCGATCAGGGCGTCCACATCCGCGACCTCAACGCGACGATCCTCCACCAGATGGGCGTCGATCACAACCGACTCACGTTCAAGTTTCAGGGCCTAGCCCAGCGGCTCACCGGCGTCGAGCCCGCCAAGGTGGTCGACGCGATCTTGGCGTGATCGAGTCGGCGAGCGGTCGGACTTGTACCAATCGAGATCCGGGGCGATGGCTCCTTGTCCGGTGCAAAAGCCTGTGCATTCTGGCACCGATTTTGCAACATTGTGTACAGCAGCTGAGTCATGATGGTAATTCGGCCCCGCGAGAAGCGTCGCTGCTAAAGACGTGGGTGTCGAAACCGCCGCCCGCCTCCGCTTGGTCGGTCCCCACGACCGAGCGAGACAACAAGCCACCCACCGAACCCCACCGCAAGTCTCCCGCCGTCGCATCCGTCCCGCTGCGGCAAAGAGACGCGCAGTCCTTAAACAAAGAATCGTCCCCATGCCTACTCGACGCGAAATGATCAAAGCCGGCCTCTACGCACTCGGCGCCGCCGGCGGCTCGACCATGCTTCCCGATCAGCTCATGGCCGCGGCCGGCCCCACAGCGCTCGCGCCCGGCAAGCCGCCGATGCGCTTCGTCTTCATCCACAAGGGCAACGGCCTTCTGCCCGACACCCTGGTCCTGCCGAGCTTCGGCGAAGAGCTCATGGCCAAGGAAAAGCAGAAGCAAGCGTTCGAAGTCGATCTCGACGGCCACACGCTCCCCGACTGGATGGAGCCTCTGGCCGGGCATGCCCAAAACCTGACCATCCTCCAGGGCCTGTCCGGGAAAATGTGCACGACCGGGCACCACACTTGGTGCTCGTCACTGGGCGCGTTCAAGGCCAACGAACGATTGAGCTCGATCAAGTGGGCCACCGTCGACTTCGAACTCGCCAAGCTGTTCCCCTCGCCCTTCGAGCACATCGAACTCGCCTGCTTCCCAACCGGCGGCGGCAACTCGCGCGGCAACATCGACGGCATCGAAAAAGGCTTCAGCGCCCGCGGCCCGCAGCAGCCCAACTACGCCTTCGGCTCGCCGAAGATCGCCATGCAAGAGCTCTTCAAGTCCGTCTCCGACGACGAGGCCGCCCGGGCGCTCTACGCCATGGACCGCAAGGTGCTCGAGTTCGTCGCGGGCAACCACACGCAGATCGCCGAGTCGCTCGACGGCTTCGAGCACATGAAGGTGCAGAACTACGCCGACTCGGTCGAGAAGATCCGCGAGCGCAACTACAAGATCGAGAAGATGGCGGACGTCATCCGCAAGAACATCCCGAACCTCGACGACAAATACATGCAGGCCGACATCAGCACGCTCGAGCGGCAGGAAGGCCTCTGCGAGATCATGCTGTCCACCCTGATCGCGGGTATGACCAACGTCGCCGCGTTCACCGTCGACGAGTTGGCGACGCCTTACCTCGGCCTGCCCACCATCGAAAACGATCGCGTCAACCTCCACGACGTCGGCCACAACAAAGGCTTCGGCGGCCAGGACGCCGCGGCGATCCGCGCTTTGGTCCGGCATCAGCATATGAAGCTCGTCGATAAGATCGTCACCCGACTCAAGAACACCCCCGAGGTCGACGGTCAGGGCTCGATGTTCGACAACACGATGGTCTTCTACTTCCCCGACAACGGCGAGACGCACCACAGCAACGGCAGCCAGTGGCCCTTCGTCGTCATGGCCGGCGACAACACGCCCATGAACCTCGGCCGACGCTACGTCCGACTACCCGACTACGGCAAGGACGGCCACAAAACCCTCGGCAACTTCTGGACCTCCGTCCTCAACGCCTACGGCAACGACATCGAACACTTCGGCGCCTCCGACACCGGCCTCGACAAGTTCGGCATCGACCAGAAGGGCGCGATCCCGCAGTTCCTGTCGTAACGCGATCGATTCGAAGCTCCGGGCGGAAGCCAGGAGCAACGATGTTGACTTGCCATGCGATGTAGATGCTTTTACCGCTTGCTCCCGGCTTACGCTCGGAGCTTTGCAATCGCGCAAAATCAAAAACGATATGAAGCACACACGAAAGAATCTTCGACCCGTCGGGGTCGCCGCGGCGATCAGCGGTGCGTTGCTGGCCATCGGGCTGATGACCAAGCAGGAGCCGCGCGCGCAAGCCGCCGCGAAGACGCCCGTCGCCATCGCGGGCGTGCCCGGCGACATCGCGAACAACCTCAACACCTACTGCATCGAGTGCCACGGGCCCGACAAGCAAAAGGGCCGCGTTCGCTTCGATAAGTTTGAGATGCTGACGCCCGAGTCGCGGGTCGATCTGCTCACCCGCGCACAGGAATCGATTCACTTCGAAGAGATGCCGCCCAGCGACAAGCCGCAGCCGACGCAGAAGGACCGAGAGCGATTGCTCGGGTGGTTCTCGGCCGAGATCGGCGGCGAGTCCGACGATAAGTTGAAAGAAAAGATGCGGTTTCCGCACTACGGCAACGTGGTGGATCACGACGCGCTCTTCAGCGGCGAGATCGACGAAAAGGCCTACACCCCCGCACGACGCTGGCTGGTCAGCCCGCAGATCTTCAAGGAGCGCGTCATGGACGTGTTCCAACTCGAAGGACGCGAGCGACAAGGCTTCCAGACCCGAAACTTCTACGGCGTGACCAATCCGTTCGTCCTCCCCGCCGACTCGGGCGTCAAGGACTACGACATCGGCCTGCTGACCGGCGGGCACCTGCTGGTCATGCTCAACAACGCGAAGTGGATCGCCGAGAAGCAGATCTTTGCGACCAAGTTTCACGGTAAAAAACCGGGCAAAGACGACTTCAAGAACCCGAAGGACAACTGGTATCCTCGCAACTTCGGCCCCGATGCTTTCAAGGCCATCCTCGATACCGAAGCGACCCTCACCGACGAACAACTCACCGCGGCGATCCATCAGCAGTTCGAACTCGTCCTGCGACGCCGGGCCAGCGACGAAGAGCGCGCGAAGTACCTCGGCCTGATGCGGCAGATGGTCGATACGGTCGGCAATGAACTCGCGCTGCAGCAGATGTGTACGACCGTGCTGCTCGAATCCGAGTTTCTCTACCGCGTTCAGTTCGGCGGCGGAGAGGAAGACGGCCACGGCCGAAAGATGCTGACCCCGCGCGAGGCGGCGTTCGCGATCGCCTACGCGCTCGGCGACCGCGGCCCGGACGAGCAGTTGACCAAAGCTGGCGAGGAAGGTCGCCTGCAAACCAAGGCCGACTTCAAACGCGAGGTCGAGCGCTTGCTGGCCGACGAGCAATACTTTCGCGGCCCGGTCGATCCGACGCTCAACGGCAAGCACTACAAGTCGAACGTGATCTCGCATCCGAAGACCGTGCGCTTCTTCCGCGACTTCTTCGGTTACCGCGCCGCGGCGGGTGTGTTCAAAGACCCGCCCCGAGCCGAGGCGCGGTACCAAAACCCCGAGCGCGGCACGGTCGGCACGCCGGGCTGGCTGATTTACGAAGCCGACCTGATCGTGACCTACCACGTCGAGAACGACCGGGACGTGTTCGAGAACCTGCTGACTTCGGACAAATACTTCGTCTACGACCAACTCGCCAACGAGCAGGGCAAGGCCATCATCGACGAGTGGAAACTGGTCTGGGACACGCTGAAAGACACGCCCTGGCAGACCGAGCCGAGGAAGGTGCTCAAAGAAAACATCGATTTTATTAAGGCACAGAAGTCGCTGCGGATAACCAGGCCCGATGACAAACGTGCGTTGCGAGACTTTGTCGCACACATGCGTTTCTTCTCGGATCACTTTCCGAAGGGAAAGACGCCGTACCCGCGTGGGCCTTGGACCCATGGGTACCACATTAACCACTCGCTCTTCTATAGCCTGCCACGCACGCCGATGCGCGGCGAGTACATCACCAAGCCCGAGTCGGTCGAGTATTGGAGCAAGCGTGAGAAGGGGGATTGGTGGGACTACCCGCTCGAGCAGCCGTTCTCGATCCCGAATCGCAAGGGTATTTTGTCGCACCCCGCCTGGCTGATCGCGCACTCGCTGAACTTCCACACCGACCCGATCAAGCGCGGCCGATGGATTCAGGAAAAGCTCTTGGCCGGTCGCGTGCCCGACGTGCCGATCACCGTCGATGCGCTCGTGCCCGAGGACCCGCACAAGACCTTCCGGCAGCGCGTCGAGAAGGTGACGACGCACGACGACTGCTGGAAGTGCCACAAGTACATGAACCCGCTGGGCCTGCCGTTCGAGGCCTTCGATGACTTCGGCCGATTCCGAACCGAAGAGGTCATGGAGCACCCCGAGAACCTCATCACGCGCGGCAACGACAAGACGACCTTCAACGAATATCCCACCGCGCCGATCGATATGACCGGCCACCTCAAGGGCACACAAGACCCCTCGCTCGACGGTCCGGTCGAAGACCCGTTCGAGATGATCGATAAACTCGCCCAATCCGAGCGCGTGCGTCAGTCGTTCATCCGTCACGCGTTTCGCTTCTATATGGGACGCAACGAGATGCTTAGCGATTCGCAGACGCTGATCGACGCGGACCGCGCGTACGTCGAGAGCGGCGGCAGCTTCAAGGCGGTGATCGTCTCGTTCTTGACGTCGGACTCGTTCATGTATCGCAAGGACGCCGGCGAGTGATCGTCTCGCCTCTTTCAGTTGCATCCGTCGTGGAACACGATCGAGGGCTGGAGCAGGACCGTGCGAGCCGGGCTGGTGTCTCCTTTTAGCCGCGCTTGGGTTCGCTCGATGACCGCCTCTGCGATGGATTGCCAGGGCAGCGCGATGGTGGTAAGCGACAATTTTTTCGCGATCGGCGCGTCGTCGTAGCCGACGATTTTTGGCGTTGGCTTGGCGTGCTTTCGATAGGTCATGACGAGGCCTTGCGCGAGCCGATCGTTGGCGGCGAACACGCCGGCGATCGATCGAGCGAGGAGTTGTTCGGCGGCGCGGCGTCCCGCGTCGCGGTGCCAGTTGTCGGCGTGGACGATCGTCGGGCTGTCGATGCGCGATCGAAAACCCGCGATGCGTTCGTCGCTTCGCCGGTCGCCGACCGGCCCGGCCAGCACCGCGAACGGATCGTCGGCGAGCGCTGCGCGCCGAAGCGTGTCGGCGGCCAGCGCGCCGCCCGCGAAGTCATCGGCGCCGACGCTGTCGAGCAGCGCGCTGTTCCAGCCCGGCGGCGGGCGTTCGTTGATAAGGATGGCCGGGCGATTCTGTGCGACGCAATCGCGCAGCGCGTCGGGCGATTCCCATAGGATCGGCAGCGCGTCGTGCGGGATCGGCTGGCTTGGTTCGAGGTGTTCTCGGAAGGGCGTCTTACCTTTGGCCAGTGCGCGAAGCAGCGTCTCGCGCAGCTTGCCGCCGAAGCCCTGTGGATTCGTCGCGCGGGGGTGTAGGACGAGCCGGGCGTGCGTGGGTTTGACCGTCGATCCGCGGATGAAGGTGCCGCTGCGGGCGCGTCGCTCGATGAGTCCGCACGCTTCGAGATCGGCGAGCAGGCGATGGGCCGTCTGATAGCTGACCGCGTATTGGTCGGCCACCTGCCGGGCGGTGAGGAAACGATCGCCCGGACGATGCAGGCGCTGACCCAGCCGA
>JBMYUK010000149.1:0-6605 GCA_049605275.1 Phycisphaeraceae bacterium | reverse complement strand
AGACCGGCCCCGGCGCTGTCGCCCGCTGCCTCCAGGGCTTTTGATAGCGCCGTGAGCTGCGCGGCGTCCAGTCTTCCCGACACGCCAGACAGCACGCTGGACAGCTCGTCGCTCACGTGCGCGAGCGTGCCGGTCGTGATCGTCGTTTTGTCCTGCACCTGCAAGAGGCCGTCGAGCCCGCCCTCGCGCCGGATCTTACCGCCGTACATCATGGCGACGCGATCGCACACGTCCTGCACGTCCGCGAGCAGGTGCGAGCACAATAGAATCGTCTTGCCGCGATCGCGCAGCCGACGGATGACCTTCTTCACGTCGTCGGTCGCGATCGGGTCCATGCCCGAGGTCGGCTCGTCGAGAATCAGAAACTCGGGGTCGTTGATGAGCGCCTGCGCGAGCCCGACCTTCCGCATCATGCCCTTGGAGAACTCGCCGACCTGACGGTTGGCCGCGTGCTCGAGACCGACCATGTCGAGCAGCATCGCGATGCGCTTTTTCCGCGTCGCTCGGCCGAGGTGAAACAGCTTGGCGTAGTACTCGAGCGTCTCGACCGGCGTGAGGAACTTATAGAGATACGTCTCCTCGGGCAGGTAGCCGATGCGCTTCTTGGTCTGCACGTCGCGCGGCAGGTTGCCGAAGACCGCGAGCTTGCCATCGGTCGGATGCAACAGCCCGAGGATCATCTTGATGGTGGTGGACTTGCCCGAGCCGTTGGGCCCGAGCAGGCCGAACACTTCGCCGCGGACGATCTCGAAGTCGATCGCGTCGACCGCCCGGACCTTGTCGCGCAGCCAAAAGTCCTTGAACACCTTGGTCAGCCCGAGCGCCTTGACGACGATGTCCTCGGTCGCCGCAGCGGGGGAGCCGCTACCAGCAGCGGACGCGTTGGGGGCCTGTGTCATAGCGTCATTCTATACGTCCAACGCCCGATCGGGGTTGTGAACGCAACCTAGCCCAAGCGCGATACCACAGAAAGTAAAACAGCCGGAGACCTACGGGCTCCGGACGCGTGAACAGATACTGTAGATCGACCAGACCGCGGCTACCGGGTGCGCAACACACAGGCCGCCGACTTCGGCCACAAGGCCGTCACCACGCCCGGTGCTCGGCCGAGTCGTTGGGCGCGATGTGGCCGGTCGACTCGTCGTAGTACCAGGCGCTCGAGCCGACCGCGCCGTCGCCGATCGGGACGGTATCGGTGAACGGGTTGCGCGGCATCTTCTGGAGGTAGGGGCCGAGGGTGTAGCCCGGCGTGCCGATGGCGGCGGTGTTGCCGTCCTGGTCGGTGACGAGGGTCATCTGATCGATGAAGTTGGCGAGCGTGGGGAAGTCGCCGTTGTGCTGCTGGCGGTAGAGTTCGACCTGCTGTCGCATGCGGAAGAGGTTCTGCTGCAGGGCGCTCTCTTTCGAGTCGTCCGCGGCCGAGCTGAACTGCGGCAATACGATCGCCGCGAGCACGCCGAGGATCACGACGACGACAAGGATCTCGACGAGCGTAAAACCGTGTCGAGCGCGGCGGCAAGCGATTGCGTGAACGGGCATGGCGGTCATGGGCGGGGTCCTTCTCCGGAAACGGCACGCCTAACATCGGATGAAAAACCCGTTTCTTGAAGCCGCAATCAACGATTCGAGGCGGATCCGCCCGCGACTTGAGCGGCTATGCCGATTGGGATGCCCGATAACCGTCGGCAACCGGCACAGCCCCTACCGCTTGCCAACCGCTCGAGACCCCGACCCGCCGCGACAGGGCGATCGCATCTGCCCGCCGCGATCGCCTACTTGCATCTCGCATCGACTCTTGGCACAATACGCGGCTCGAAGTCACGCACCCGCCGAAGAAAGGCACGACCCATGGCTATCCGGATCAAGGCACGCAACGGTGAATCGGCCGAGCAGATGCTCCGCCGCTTCAAGAAGCTCTGCGAAAAAGAGGGGCTCACCAAAGAAATCAAGAAGCGCGCCTATTACGAAAAGCCCTCCGAACGAAAGCAACGCGCCCTCCGCAAGATGGTCAAGACCACCAGCGGCCCTCAGCGCGGCGCACGACGCAAATAACCGCGTCTCGCCCCACGCACCGCCACGCACCGATTCCCGAAGCCCGCGTCGACCCGACGCGGGCTTTTTTTTCGACACCATCGACCGCTCACCCGGCCCGCAGGCTCACACCTCACCTCACACCCAGGCGATCCGCTCGATCGCGCCCGCCAGGTCCGCATCTTTCTGAGTCACCTTGCCGCCCGCGTCGTGCGTGCTCAGCGCGATCTCGACGGTCGAGTAAACGTTAAACAACTCGGGGTGATGGTTCGCCGCCTCGGCCTCGAAACCGATGCGAACGATAAAGCCCATCGCTTCCCTGAAGCTGTTGAACTTGTACGTCTTGGTCAGCTTGTCGCCGCCGAAGGACCACCCGGGCAACTCGGCCAGGGTGGACTCGATCGCGTCGCTGGATAAAGGTTCTGACATCGCGGTCTCCTATAAGGTTCAAAGTGCATCTTAGCGCGTCACGACTAAACGTGTAGCGGGCGACGCGAAGCGTCCCGTTCCCAAGTCATGCGCATCACAATAATGATTGGCGTGCCAAGTAGCCGCAGGGCAACGCACGGCGGTCGAGTCATCTCTGCTTTGATCGCGATCGTGCTGTCGATGCCTGATCTGATTCGACCCCCGAGTGTGACGCGGCGGCTACAGAGATGCGTGGGATTGTTGCGGCGTGCATACTATCTTTCGTTCATGCGAGGACCCACATTAAAACACGGACGCAGCGCTTCCGCGCCGCGCCCGCGCTGTAATCACGACGCTATCAAGCACTCAAACAACGGCCGATTCACAGCGATCCGCCTCGGCCGCCTCGGCGTCGCGATCGACGTTGCCCAGGCACACCGCCGGGGCGTAGAGCAGCCTGTGCACCGCGTCGATGTGTGCTTGGCCGTAACGCCGGTGCCCGCCGGGCGTGCGGTGTGCCGGGGGGATGAGCCCTGCGCGTTCCCAATTGCGCAGCGACTCGGCCGACACGTTGAACCGACGCGTCAAGACGCCGATGCTGAAGGTCCGTGTTTCCAAATCGACCATGACTGGCCTCCTTACGCCGCGTCAAGAGCAAGAAGGCGAAACCCACGGATCGATCCGAGTGACCGTTCGATCGAGGAAATAAGAATGCCATAGACCGAGCCGCTGCGTCGCACGCGGGGGTCGTGTGGTGAGAAACGCAGAACCGCAGAAAAGCAAAAAACAAAAAATGGAGTCCGCGAACTCTTTTCTGCTTATCTACTGTCCTGCCTCTCTCCACACTCAAACGCCCAACACCCTCGGCGACACGATCATCACCGCCGCCGACCCCGCCGCGACGATCAGCAGCGCCCCCGCCAACACGATCGCCAACTCCACCGCCTGCGTCTGAACGATCAGCCAGCGCCCACACCCGAGCTTATGAAGCGTGCGCCGCTCGGCCTCGCGCAGCTTCATCGACAGCGCAACGACCAACCCGATCAACAGCACGACCGCGACGCCGATCAACGCGGTGTTCGCACCGAATAGCCGCTTGATCCGCAGGACCAGGTCCATGAGTTCGTTCATCACCTCGGCCGGCCGCAACGCCTGATAGTCCGCCGAGGCGTTGTAGCGCGAAGCGATCAGCGTGCGGTCCTTGTCCGTCTCCGGCAGCACCAGCACCGCCGAAGCGGGCAACGCGCTCTCGTCGCCGTGAAAGTGAAACGTCGCCGCGTTGTCGGGCGTGATGCGGATCGCTGTGACGGCCGCTTGGTGCGCCGCATCGGATTGGTGCGCTTCGGGGGCGTGGCCGTGACCGTGGCCGGCGATGATCCACGCGGTCTTCATATCGACGAAAACCGCCTCCCCATCCGCGCTGTTCGTCGGGCCGAGCACGCCGACGATGTTCAGTTGCAGCGGCATCGTCTTCGCGAGGTTATAGAGATTCACCCGGTCGGTCGTCAGCGTATCGCCCACGCCCAGCCCCAAGCGACGAGCAGCGCTTCCGCCCAACACCGCCTGCCCCATCATGCTCGGCCGCTCGCCCGTCGACACGCCGACACCGCGAAAGGCGAAATACTTCTCGAGGTCCGTTCCCACGATCGGCGCGCCGTCGGCGGTGGAACGCGCAAACAGCGGGATCGCCACCGCATCGAACGCCAGATCGTTTTCCAACCGCTCGACCAAGCCGACCGGTACGTCGTCCGTCCGCCCGTCGCGGAATAACAGCGCCTGCAACAACAAGTCGTACCGGTTGCCCTTCGACCCGATGACCATCGGCGTCGCCTCCGCCCGCGCCCCCATGCGCGCGTCGTACGAGCGAATCACCAGCGTCACCGCCGTCGGCAACAACAGCAACAACCCCAACGCAAACACGAGGATCAGCGACCGCCCCTTGTGCGCCGTCGTATAACGCCACGCCAAATAAAACGCCGATCTCACGCGACCACCCCCTCCGAAGCCGACTCGCGAACAATACCCCGATCGACCGTCACGACGCGATCGAACCGCGGCAAAAGCGTCTTGTCGTGCGTCAGCATGACGAGCGTCGCGCCACTCTCCTCGACCAGACTCATAAGCAGGTCCAGCGCATCGGCCGAACTCGCTTCGTCAAGCGAGGCCGTGGGTTCGTCGGCAAGGACCAAGCCCGGCTCCGCCATCGCCGCGCGACAGATGCCCACCCGCTGGCGCTCGCCCTGCGAAAGACTCGACACCGCCCGGCCCGCCTCGCCGACGAGCCCGACGCGCTTCAGTAGCGCATCGGCTCGCGCTTTCGCCTTCGCATCAATCGACCTGCGATGATCGAGCCGGCATGGCAAGAGCACGTTCTCCCGAGCCGACAGATAATCGATCAGCTCGATCCCCTGAAAAACCAACCCCATCCGCGACAACCGAAGCCGACGCCGATCGCGATCGCTCAACGCCGAAACGACCTGTCCATCGATCATCACCTCGCCGCGGCTCGGGACAAGGACGCCCGCGATCAGATGCAGCAGCGTCGTCTTCCCGCTGCCGCTGGGCCCGACGACCGCGACCCTCTCGCCCCGCGCGATCGACAACGCCGGGCAAGACAGCTCGAACCCTTCGGCCCGATACGCAAACGCGATATCGCTCATCTCGATCACGAACCCTCCGTCGGCGACGGATTCAACGCCGGCGTCGTGAGACCGCCGTCATCGACACGACGCTGCTCAAGGATATCGACTCCGACGATCCGCCATCCCTCGGCCCGCGGCGCGACGGTATACACCGCGCGGTATGCGTTCGTCCGCTTGTGCGCGTGGCCGAAGTGCGTCACCACCCCGTCGACCTCCCACGCCGCGCGGACCACGAACGACCCGGCCGCTTCGTCGGCCGGCATTTCAGACGATGTTGTCCTCGAAGAATCGATCAGCTCCGCCTCCTCGATCGCTACGCGCGACACCTTCGACACCGCGCCGTTCTCTTCCCGCATGACCAGCGACGCGTACACGTCGTTGTAGATCGTCTCAAGCATCGGCCCATCCACGCTCTGCGCGAGCGCGTCGTACACCGCGCCTTCGTCCGTGTAATCGAACGCGCGATAGATGTTGCGATGAAGCGATTCGAACACCCCAAGCGCCTGGTCGTCGGTCAATGCCAGCTCCGATGGCGTCCGCTCGATCGCCAGGCGACCATACGGCAGGCAAGCTCCCGCAAACGCAAACGCTAACAGCACCAGGCCAATCGCGCGAGGCTTGGACCGACCCGCCGTGATCGCCCCGCACACCACCCCGGCCAAGACCAGCATGATCGATGGCAAGGGGATCTCGGTCCGCTTCGGCTCGACGAAGCGCGACGCCAACAGCTGAGCCGGGATCGCCGCGGCGTCGGCCGAGTGCCACGTGTAGCTCGGCTCGATCGGCGTCAACAGGACCAGCTGCTCGCGGTCGAAATCGCTCACCGCCGCGACCACCTGCAGCTGATCCTCGGAGTGGATCGGATCGCCCTCGGCGTCGTACTCGTTCGCGTAGATCGACCAATCGATCCGCACCGACCGCGGCGCCCCCTTCGTCTCGTAACGCGCGAGAAACTTCAGCTCGCCCTGTTCGAGCACCTGCGGTTCGGGAAACGCCCGCGCCGGCAGCCGCGAATTCGTCATGTCCACCACCGCGCCCATCACCGTCGGCGGCACGACGACCCCGTCGATCCAAACCGCGCAGCGAGACGAAAACACCCGCCCGACAAGGGCCGACAGATCCGCGGGCTCCATCTTGTCCATCTCGACCGGCGACATCCCGCCGAACACATCCACCATCGCGATCCGCGCCGGGATCTTCACGACCAGGTCAACCGCCGCCGCGTCGATCGCCGCCTGCAGCGACACCTGCGCAAACTCGTCGGCCAGGTGTGCGCGGGCCTCTTGCGAAGCCGAAGCGACCCCGAATAACAGTATGAACCAGCCGAGCATCCGCATCGCCATATCGTATGCGTTTCGCGATTCAAAACCCGGGCGCAGCGTGTCCGCCGAACCCGGGCAAAAGGGTTTCAACCATCTGCTCTTGACTTATCAAAGAACACGACCCGGACCATCCGGGCCGAAGGCCGGGAAACCGCGGCGACGGTTTCGCGACAAAGAAAAACGCAACAAATCCCAAGGCACC
>JBMYUK010000148.1:0-6606 GCA_049605275.1 Phycisphaeraceae bacterium | reverse complement strand
TTGTCTGCCGCCCGGTACGATGACGAGCAGGGGTAAGCCGACTGCTGAGAGCTTTGACAGTTGTTCGAGCGAGTAGTCGGGCAGCTGCGGGCTGATCGTGACGAGCTGCGCACCCAGTCCTTGGATTGTCTCGAGTTCTTCCTGCCAGGCGGCGAGGGTGATATTGCAATAGGGACACCACGCCCCGCGGTAAAAGACGACGACGATCGGCCCGTCTTCGAGCAGTGCTTGAGACGAAACGTCCTCGCCCACCGCGTTGGGCAGCGTGAACGCGGGGGCCTTGTCGCCGACCTGCTTCATCGTGTCGATGACACCGGACGCGTCGACCTTGTCGATGCCCTCGTCGTAGACGCGTTTGGTCTGATCGGTCGCGTCCGCCGCCCACTGCGCTTTCTTTTCGTCGAGTTTGACTTGCAGAGGCGAAGCGCCGAGCGCCGCATCAGAGGCGTCGCCGGTCGGCTCGCTCGACTCGGTACAAGCGGACAGCAGCAACAGGGCGGGGAAGAGCAACAGGATCGAAAGGTGCATCGGGTCTCTCGTAGCAGGTGACAAAGCGTATTGGTCAGCTCGGGTAACGCCGCCGCGTGCGCCGTTATTCCCGAGACGAATAAACTTTATGCGCACAGTGATTGCAGGTCGCGCCTCACCCCGCCGCGATCAGCGTCGGCAGTCGCTCGGCCGCCCGCGCGAGATGCTCGCGAATCGCCGGCTGAACCGCTTGCTCCGCCGACGCGATCTCGCTCGGCGTCAACCAATACAGCTTCCTCGGCTCGTGATCCGCTCGATAGCCCGCGAACCGCGCGAGGTACGTCCGCGTCGGATGCACCGTCCCGCTCTGCTTGCGATGCAGGTACTGCCCCAGCGCACTCGGCAACAGCGTCAGCACGCCGGACTCCTCGAGCGTCTCGCGGATCGCGGTATCCATCGGCCGCTCCGACCGCGCGACCTTCCCGCCAGGCAGCGTCAGCCGGCTCGGATCGCGGCGAGACCCGATCAATAAAAAGTGCGGCTCGCCCAGCAGGTACCGATACACGACCAGCGCAGCGCGCGGTTTATCGCGCCGATCGACAGCGACCGCGTTGGGGGGCATCATCGCATTGGCGTGCAGCGTGCTCATCCACGTCCTTGTGGCTCGCGACCTGTTATCTCCATCGGACAGGCGCGGCCGCGCTCTGCAATGCGCGACTGAGAGTCGATGGGGAGTGTCGTTCGCCGCCAAGTAACGCAAGAGTCCCAAACGATCGACGACCGAACTCGATCGAGTTCATACGCGTGTCCCGTGTGAATCGATACCCGCTGGCCCGACCCCCGCGTCTGACGCGGCGGCTGCCTCGCGCCTGTCATGGCGATGAAGTGGCGAATCGTCGCGATCCGAGCGGTGCTATAACGGCGGGCCAGACGCCCACCCCATTTTGTATCCACGTTCTTAGCCCGCGGGCGTCGCCTTATCGCGGAGCTGTTTCGCGGCGACGGCGGCGCGCTCGGCCGCGGCGGCGATGTTCGGCGGGGGCGAGGTCGATTCGGCAACCGCGGTTGGCTCGGGCTCGGTATTCGCTTGGGTCGCTGCTGCGGCAGCGGCCTGCGGCGCGGCATCGAGCAACGCCGCGGCCTCGTCGGTCATCGCCGCATCCGTCTCGGCGTCGAGGTCCAGCGGCACCGCAGCGGGCGCGTCTTCATCGGCAGGCGGCGCGGAGGTCGCGACCTCCACCTCTGCGACGACCTCTGCTTGGGCTGCGGATTCAACTTCGGCTGCGGGTTCGGCCTCAGTTGCAGGTTCGGTTTCGGCTGCGTGTTCGGCCTCGGCTGCCGCTTGCTCGACCTCGGCCGAACCATCCGCCGCCGCTTCGGTCACCGCTTCATCGGCCGCGGTCGCTTGCGGCTCGGTCGCGCTCGACGCTTGGGCTGTGGACATGGACGTCGCGTTCGTCGCGCCCACCGCCGCGGCGAGCACCGGCTCTTGCGCCGCCATCGAACGCACGACCTCGGCCATGCGCGACTCGATCGTCGCCAGGCCCCGGTTCGCGGCATCGACGTCTTGCTGCGCCGCTTCGAGCCGGGCCTTCGCCTCGGCGAGCGTTTGCTGATGGGTCTGGGCCTCGGCGTAGAGCGGTTCGAGCAGCGCGTCGATGCGCTGGCCGAGGGTCGGGGTGGGGGTCGCGTCGGGCATGTCGGGTTCCGTTGGCTTGGCCGCGCAGCACGCATCGGCACCTGTGGGGTCGGCCGGTCGGCTGCTCTCGCTTGAGCGGACGCGCAACGCCGATCCGCCACGTCCGAAAACAAACGCGGTGCGGGCCGGCCCAGCCCTACTCTTTGCTGTAACGGGCGATCAGATCGATCAGCTTGCTCTGGTCCGGGCGGATGCTCAGCGACCTGCGCCACAGCCCGAGCGCATCGACGCGCACCGCTTCGTCCTCGAGCCCGTCGCGGAGGTAGATCGCCATCAGGCTGATGCCCAGCCCGTTGAGCGCGGCGGTGTCCTGCGGGTTGTCGGCCAAGACGCCGCCGTAGGCCTCGGTGGCCTCTTCGAACTTGCCGAGCTTAAAAAGCACCAGCCCCATGCGCTCGCGGGCGATCGGGTCGCCGCCGTCGCGCTCGATCGCGCGCAGCACGTTCTCCGCCCGCTGGAAGTTGCCGAGCTTGAGGTGCGCGTCGGCCAGCCCGAGCAGGATCGGCTTGGCCGCGTCGCCGAGCTCGAGCGTCTGGCGATAAGCCTCGACCGCGTTCTCGTAGTCGCCGGTCAACGAGTACGCCGCCGCGAGATTCGCCCAGCCCATCTGCGAGTCCGGGTTGATGTCCACCGCCTTTTTCGCGAAACGAACCGCCTCGGCGGGCCGGCCCGACTGCAGCACGGCCGTCCCCATGTCGCGGTTGGCCTTGTAGCTGTTCGGCCGAATCCGAAGCGCCCGCTCGTACGACGCGATCGCCCGAGGCAGATCGCCCGACAGCTGATTCGTAAGGCCTAGGAGGTAACGAGCGTCAAAGTTATTCGGGTCCGACACGACCGCCCGGCGATACGCGCGATCGGCCTGATCGTACACCTCACGCTCCCGGAAGATGTCGCCGATGCCGAGGTGCGCCTCCGTCAGCTTCGGGTTCTCCTCGACCGCGCTCGTGAACGCCTCGAGCGCCTGAGCGTTGAACCCGTCGCGCTTCAGCTCGGCTCCTTTGTCCGCCAGTGCCTGAGCACGCGCCGCCGCCTCCGGCTCGACCACCACCGCCGACCGAGCCGCATCGCTGCGAGCAGCCGGCCGCGACGAACCGCAACCCCACGAGAACGACCCGACGGCCGACAACACACAAACCACAAAGATGAAACGTACGGGCATGATGACTCTGTTATCGTCTGACGCCGGCCCGAACCCGAGCCGATGTCCGCAAACCCCGCCCCGGGCCTTATCGGACCGCACTAAGATACCCGACGCCAGCCCTCCTTCCAACGGAAAACCCATGACGCTCCGATCGATCCTCGCCACGCTCGCCCTGCTCCTCGCGCTCGGCTGCGCGCAACGCGCCGACGCACAGCGCGACGCCGACCCCAGACCCAACATCCTCTTCATCTTCACCGACGACCACGCCAGCCAATCCATCTCCGCCTACGGCAGCCGCATCAACCAAACCCCGCACATCGACCGCATCGCCAACGAAGGCGCCATCTTCCTCAACTCCTTCTGCGCCAACTCCATCTGCGGACCCTCCCGTGCCTCCATCCTCACCGGGCTCCACGCCCACGCCAACGGCTTCAAGGACAACACCTCCCGCTTCGACTCCTCGCAACAAACCTTCCCCAAGCTCCTCCAAAAGGCCGGCTACAACACCGCCATGATCGGCAAGTACCACCTCTGGGACACGCCTAAGGGATTCGACCACTGGATGATCCTCCCCGGACAAGGCGAGTACTACAACCCAGATTTCATCACGCCCGATGGCAAAGCGCGCATCGAAGGACACTGCACCAACGTCGTCACCGATCTCGGGCTCGACTGGCTCGACAACCAACGCGACCGGGACAAGCCCTTCCTCCTCATGCTCCAGCACAAGGCCCCGCACCGCACGTGGATGCCCGCGCCCGAAGAACTGCCGCTCTATCGAGACCAAGACATCCCCGAGCCCGACACGCTGTTTAGTAAGCACGAGGGCAAAGGACCGGCCGCCAAAGAACAGATGATGGAGATCGATCGGCACATGTTCTACGCCTACGACCTCTACTGCCCGATCGACAAAGACGAAGCGCTCTACAAGTACTACGAGGGCAAGATCGGCCGACTCAACGAACAACAACGCGCCGAGTGGGATAAGTGGTACGAACCAGAAAACGAAGCCTTCCGCAAAGCCAAGCCCACGATGTCGGATAAAGACATCGTGCGGTGGAAGTACCAGCGATACGTCAAGAACTACCTGCGCTGCATCGCCGGGGTCGACCGCAACATCGGCCGGGTGCTGAAGTACCTCGACGAGCACCCCGAGCTCAAGGACAACACCATCGTCGTCTACAGCTCGGACCAGGGCTTTTTCCTCGGTGAAAACGGCTGGTACGACAAGCGATGGATGTACGAAGAGAGCCTCGCGATGCCGCTGGTCGTCCGCTGGCCGGGCATGATCGAGCCGGGCACGCGGATCGAAGCGCTGGTGCAGAACATCGACTACGCCCCGACGTTTCTCGAGATCGCCGGCACCGAGCCCGACACGCCGATGCAGGGCCGATCGATCCTCGATCTCTTCGACTCCGGTGCCGAGCCCTGGCGCGAGGCGATCTACTACCACTACTACGAGTATCAGAAGTTCGCACACATGGTCGCCCCGCACTACGGCATCCGCACCGACCGCTTCAGCCTGATGCACTTCTACCTCGACAAGCACGACTACTGGGAGCTCTACGACCTCGACAAAGACCCCAACCAGCGCAAGAGCGTCTACACCGACCCCGCCTACGCCGAGACGATCAAGGACTTGAAAAAGCAGCTCGCCAACCTCCGCGAGCAGTACCAAGTAGGCGTCAACGAACCGGCCAAGCGCGACAAGCCGCCCAAGGGCGAAGAGTACGAGTAGCCCCAAGCGTTTCGCAGGGTAGGCGGAGCGAAGCGATACTCGCCGCAAACGGTCTACCGATTCGTAACGGTAGGTGTCGCTTTGCTCCACCCGCCCTGCTCAAGACATCCACGCAAGCAATCGTTTTCAGCAACTCATACGTTGTAATACATGCAGAACTCGTACGGGTGCGGACGCGCGGCCATCGGGACGACTTCGCTTTCGGTTTTGTAATCGACCCAGTAGCGGATGAGTTGTTTGCTGAAGACGTCGCCTTGGAGGAGGTAGTCGTGATCGGCTTGGAGGGCGCGTAGCGCGACGTCGAGGCCGTTGGGCGTGGTCGGGAGTTTCGCGCGGGCCATCGGGTCCATGAGTTCGACGTCTTGATCGACGGGTTCGTCGGGTTCGATGCGGTTCTGAATGCCGTCGAGCGCGGCCATGGCGATGGCGGCGAAGGCGAGGTAGGGGTTGGCCGAGGGATCGGGGAAGCGGAGTTCGAGTCGTTTGGTTCGGACGTCATTGGAGTAGACGGGGACGCGGATGGCGGCGGAGCGGTTGCGGGACGAGTAGATGAGATTGATGGGTGCTTCGTAGCCGGGGACGAGGCGCTTGTAGCTGTTGGTGGTGGGGTTGGTGAAGGCGAGGAGCGAGGCGGCGTGTTTGAGGATGCCGCCGACGGCCCAGAGCCCTTCCTGGGAGAGGCCGGCGTACTTCTTGCCGGCGAAGACGGAGTCGTCGCCTTGCCTTAGCGAGAAGTGGACGTGCATGCCGCTGCCGTTGTCTTCGTGGATGGGCTTGGGCATGAAGGTCGCGGTCTTGCCGAAGCGGTTGGCGGCGTTTTTGACGACGTACTTGAGGCGCATCATCGTGTCGGCCGAGGCGAGCAGCGTCTGAGCCCGCGGGTCGATCTCGCACTGCCCGCCGGTCGCGACCTCGTGGTGGTGGCACTCGATGGGGACGCCCATGCCTTCGAGTAGGTCCGTCATGTGCGTGCGGAGGTTGGCGAGCGAGTCGGCCGGGGCGTTGGGGAAGTAGCCTTCGTAGCCGCGGATCTGCTGGCCGAGGTTGACCGGGCTGTCGCTGCCGCGGTTCCACTTGCCCTCGGCCGAGTCGACGCGGTAGTGGCCGGCCTCTTTGCGCTGGTCGTAGCTGACGTTGTCGAACACGAAGAACTCGACCTCGGGCGAGAACATCGCGGCGTCGGCGATCCCGCTATCGAGGAGATAGGCCTCGGCCTTGCGCGCGATCGATCGGGGGTCGCGCGAGAACGTCTTCTTCGTCAGCGGGTCCTTGATGTCGCAGATCATCTGCAGCGTCGGGCGCTCGCGAAACGGATCGATCGCCGCGGTCTCGGCCACGGGCACGAGCAGCAGGTCCGACTCGTTGAGATTCTGCCACCCGCGGATCACCGAGCCGTCGAACCCAAATCCAGTGGTAAAGCTCGCCTCGGTCAGCTCGGCCGCGCTGTAGGTGCAGTGCTGCCAGGGCCCGCCGAACTCCTGAAAACAACAATCGATGTAGGCGATCTCTTGCGTCTGAACGAGTTGAAGTATGTCTTGCGGGGTCATGGCGGCGTTGATC
>JBMYUK010000147.1:0-6631 GCA_049605275.1 Phycisphaeraceae bacterium | reverse complement strand
ATCGGCGCGGGCAAGACCACCGTCTCGCGAACGATGCTACGCCGCATCGACGACGCGACGACCGTCATCCAACTCGCCCACGGCCACCGCACCGCCGACGAACTCATCACGCACATGCTCCACCGCCTCGGGCTCAACGACCCGACCAACGGCACGCACGCCGAGCGGCTCGAGCGCCTCGAACAACACCTCTTGCACTGCGCCGCGATGGGCAAGCCCGTTGTCTTGTTCGTGGACGAGGCACAGACGTTATCGGATGCCGCGCTCGAAGAGCTCCGGCTCATCAGCAACTTCGACACCGAGCAGACCAAGCTCTTGCAACTGGTCTTGATCGGTCAGCCGGAGCTGCGCGAACGACTCAGCCGAGAATCGCTCGCCCCGCTTCGGCAGCGAATCATCATCGCCAGGCTGCTGAAACCGCTGAATACCGTCGAGGTCAAAGCATACATCGCGCACCGGTTGAAGGTCGCGAGCGAACGACGCGACGCGGTGAAGGTTCGTTTTGACATCAAGGCCGTGGAGCGGATCGCCGCGTTCACCGGCGGAGTGCCGCGTCTGATCAACGCGGTGTGCGACCATTGCCTGCTGTTAGGCATGGTGCAGAAGACCGATACGATCAGCCGAAAGATGACCGAGCGGGTCATCGCGGACATGTTGCCGGGCCTGCCGCCGGGCGCGACGGTCCGCCTGGCCGCTTGAGTTGGAGTTGGAACCATGGGCTACATCTTTGATGCACTAAATAAGAAGCCCGGCGACTCGCCGAGCGAGCCGACCGCCGCGAACGAATCCTGCGACGCGAGCCCGTCGATCGCGCAGTCCGCTGAAGGCGTTGACGGCTCGTCCGCGCTGCGCCTGGCCGACATCGATCTGTCGAAGATGATCGAGCCGCGCAAAGACGACGCCGCGGCATCGACCACGACCCGCGATGCCGAGCGAGACCTCGACTTCGACCTTGACGATGATCGGTCGATGCCGATCACCCAGCCGACCAACCCCAAGGCGAGTTGGTGGAGCCGGCTGACGGGCCGACACCTGCGCGGCAAGCTCGACGATCGATTGGTCGCGATGACCAGCCCGGCGTCGGCGATGAGCGAGGAGTACCGCTCGATCCGCACGTCGATCCTCGCGCGGCACGAAAACGAGCGCCACCTCGTTCACACGATCACGAGTGCGACGCCGCAAGAAGGCAAGACGATCACGTGCGTGAACCTCGGGCTGAGTTTCGCCGAGCTGCGCAACCGCGACACGATCATCATCGAATGCGACCTCCGCCTGCCGACCTTTGGCAAGCTGTTGAACTGCGACACCGAGCGACCGGGGCTCATCGATTTTCTTCGCGGGCAGGCCAAGCTCGCCGACGTGATTCAGAAGGTCGAGGGCTCGCCTTTGCACATCATCCCCGCCGGGGGTCGGGTCAGCGACGAAGCGGTCCAGATGATCTCGAGCCAGCGGATGAGCGGTTTGATTCAGGGCCTTCGCGCGAAGTACGACCACGTGCTCATCGACACGCCGCCGGTCCTGCAACTCGCCGACGCGGGGATCCTCGGCAGCCAGAGCGAAGAGGTGCTGGTCGTCGCCCGCATGCGTCGCACGCCCAGGCCGCTGGTCGAACAGGCGATCAACACCCTGACCAGCTACAACGCCCAGGTCAGCGGCATCATCGCCACCGACAACCCGCGCAGCCGAGGCAAGGCCTACCAGTACGGCTACCGCTACGGCTACGGGTATCACTACGGCTACACGCCCAAGGCCAGTCAACGCGACGCCGCCTGATCGAAGCGAAAGCGAAGCGCGAAGCCGACCCCCCCGCCTCATCCGTTCGTTGTACGATGCGGCGATGCCCAAAGGCCCGATCATCCAGGACCCGTTAAAGCGCCGCCTCGCGATCGCGCTGTTGATGGGTACGCTGCTCGCTACGAGCCTGATCGCAGCAGCATGGATCACGGGCGCGAGGCTGGGTCTTTAGCGTTCGTGCAACTATAATCACGGCATGCCGATCAACAAGAAAAAGTTCTTTTTCCGGGTGCTTCACGATCGTTCGTTTCGCCTGCGAGGGTTTGCTGCCGCCGCGTGTATGATCGCCCTCGCGACGCTCGCGACGCCCGGGCTCGCCGATGAACCCACGCTGCCCAACGATGCGATCGCCGAGCCCGAGCGCTGGCTCAGCGACGAGACGTTCAGCGAGTACCGATACGGGTTGACCATCCGTCAGCCGCACGACGCCGCGCGCATCCCCGATACGCCGCAGGGCGACGTCATGCGTTGGGCCCTGCCCAACGGTGCCCGGATCAGCCTGTCCTTTGCCCGCGGGCTTTACGAAGGCGTCAGCGTCGACACCCGATCCAAGACCTATCGCCCCGCACGGACCCCCGCGCGCGTCGACCTCCTCAAGAAGCAAATCGGCGACGAACTCAAGGCCACCACCGGCCAGGTCTTCAACACTCGAACCGACCAGGTCGTCGAGGTCGGTGACCTCGCCGGCGTCATCAACTACTACGTCATCAAGCCGCACGAAAAGGTCGGCCCGCCCTACTTCTACGGCGTCGCGCTCCTGCAACTCGACGACCTGAGCGTCGCGATGCTCCGCATGGAGTGCCCGCCGGATCGCACCGTCGACTCGGTCAGCACCTTCGAGTGCATGATCCAGAGCATCACCGTCGAGCCCGCGAAAGACGTCAACCGTCGGCTGCACGGCTGGCTGCAACACGGCGACGCGATCCTCGAACAGCTCACCGCCCAAGATCGTCTCGACGCGATGCGTGACGATCGGCTCTACCGCATCACCGAAGCCGGCAGAGACCTCGGCTACGCCCGAGTCTGGCAACGCTATCAGGACAAGGCCTACTACGCCGAACGCAAAAAACAGAACCAGGCGAACGGCGGCACCGCGCAACTCCTCGGCGTCGATCGTTTCGAAATCGAAGGCAACGCCATCGTCGTCCAGTCGCGCTTGCAGGGCCGAGGCGCGACCGTCGAACGCCTCGTCGAAGCGATCGATCAGCCCGGCGAAGCCAACGGCTACTGGCAGATCAAAAACACGATGCGATACGAGAACGACCCGACCAACCAACGCGCGGGCACGTGGGTCGAAACCGGGGTGCGCGGCGTCGCGAAGATCGCCGGCCGATCGACCGACCACATCCAGATCACGCGCGAGGGCACCCCGCCGAGGAACATGGTCGAGTTCCTGCTCGAACGCGAGCGCGACCCCGAGCGACGCCTCCGCTACCCCTCGGCCGATCCGCGCAGCTACCCCAGCGGCGACCTCATCGAGAAGGCGTGGCCGACCCCGCGCCGCGCCTTTCTCTCCTTCGTCGACGCCCGGCTCATGCCCGCCCTGCTGCCCCGCGAACAGAAGACCTACGCCTTTGCCGTCTACCACCCCGAGACCACGCGCATCGACATCACGGTCATGCGCGTCGAGCCGAACGCCGACGGCGGCAAAACCGTCTACCACCGCCCCGTGCTCGACCTCTCCGAACAGACGCTCGTCTTCGACGCCGCCGGAGAATTGGTGAGCCACACCTACCCCGACGGCCGCGCGATGAAACGCACCACCCGCCAAGAACTCGCCCGTATCTGGGGCGCACGCCTGCGCGATTGAGTCCATGCCGTCGCGATATTCATCGTTCCGCCCGGATAGAATGACGCGTCATGGAACTCACGATCCAGATCCCCGAAGGCGCCGAGCGTTACGGCGTGACCGGCCCGTCCGAGCGCAACCTCAAGATCATCCGCGAGGCGCTCGGCGTGACGATCAACGCGCGCAGCGAAGCCCTCAAGCTCACCGGCAAGTCCGAGGCCGTCGGCCAGGCCGCGCACGTCATCGAACGGCTCAGCGAAGCGGCGCGACACGACAGCCCGCTCACCCGCCAGCAGCTGCTCGACGCCATCGCCGCGATTAGCTCGCCCGCGTCCGGCAGTTTCCCCAACCTCGTTTCCAAAACAGACCAAAGCGACACGCGCGGCGCGATCGCTTCCGGGGGCGGCTTCGACGTCTATCTCGAAAACCGGCGCGTCAAACCGATGTCGCCCGGACAACGCGTCTACACCGACTGCATCGCGCACAACGATCTGACCTTCTGCATCGGCCCGGCGGGCACGGGTAAGACCTACCTCGCCGTCGCCGCAGCCGTGTCCATGCTCAAGCGCGGCCAGGTGCGAAAGCTCGTCCTCGTTCGCCCCGCGGTCGAGGCCGGCGAAAAGCTCGGCTTTCTCCCCGGCACCATGCAGGACAAGGTCAATCCGTATCTGCGTCCGCTCCTCGATGCGCTGCACGACATGATGCCGTTCGAGCAGATCGAGCGCTTCATGGCGGTGGACCTCATCGAGATCGTCCCGCTCGCGTTCATGCGCGGCCGAACCCTCAACGACGCGTGCATCATCTGCGACGAAGCACAGAACACGACCAAGAGCCAGATGCTCATGTTCCTCACTCGCCTCGGCCACGGCAGCAAGATGATCGTGACCGGCGACACCAGCCAGATCGACCTCGACGACCCGCGCGACTCCGGGCTCATCGACGCCGTGCGACGCCTGCGACGGACCAAGGGCATCGCCATGTGCACGCTCGACGGCGCCGATATCGTCCGCCACAGCCTCGTTCAACGCGTCGTCGAGGCTTACGGCCAGCACGATACCCGGCCGCAGACCGACTTCATCCAAGACGTCATCGACGAGATCGACGCGTCCGAGAACCCCGCCAATGCCAACTGACCCTCGCACCCGCGACACGGGTACAATGAGCACCGCAGCCGGCGCTCTGGCTGGTCGATAGTGCGTTTGTGCGGCCCGCTCGTTCGGCCCGCTTCCCAATCCCCGACCCGCCATGGCACAAGGCAAAACCACCACCGCACGCCGCCGCGAGGTGCGCAAAAACCTGCCCAAGGCCCGCCGCGGCTGGCGCGATCTCAGACGCCGACCCGACATCGGCTGGGCCGCGCTCTACACCGCGGTCTTCGCCGTCATCGCGACCGTCATCGCCTCGCCCCTGATCGATCGCGCCCGACCGCTTCAACTCGGCCAGGCCGTCGAGAAACCGATCGTCAGCCGCGTCGCCTTCTCCGTCATCGACGAGGAAGCCACGCGCATCGACCGGCGCATCGTCGCCGACCAGATCCCCCCGCACTTCGAGGCCAATCGCTCGCTCTACGACCAGCTCACACTCGAGTTGCAGACCCTCCCGCTCACGCTCGCCGGCTACGAGACGCTCGACGACGTCCCCAAAACCATACTCGTCGCGCTGGGCATGGACGCAAACTCCGACGACGAAACCGAATCGCAAACCGAAGCCAGGCGGCAGCGCAACCAGAGCGCCCTCGACAGCCTCCGATCCTTCGCCGACGCCGATCGGCCCGAGCTCATGGCCCGCTGGCAGCGCGTCGTCCCCGAGATCATCGACGGCCTCTTCGACACCCCCATCCTCGCCGACGACGAACTCCAGACGCTCCTCCGATCGTCCATCGCCATCGACCACCCCAGCCCCGAAGAAGGCACGCAGGCACGCCGGCTCAAGTCCAGCCGCGCCGTCCTCGGTCTCGGCGATAGCAAGCAGCTCGACATCGAACTCGATCAACTCGCCGCCGGCGTGCCGATCGACGCCCGCGACGCCGTGACCGCCTTCATCGCGTCGAGCCTTCAGCCGACCTATCGCTACAGCGCCGTCCTCACCGAAAACGCCAAAGAAGCGGCCCGACAAGCCGTACCCGATCGCATCGAGCCGCGCAATGCCGGCGTCGTCCTCGCCCAGCCCGGCGACAACGTCACCCCCGCGCTCAAGAACACCATAGAAGCCGAGGAACAGGCCTACCTCGCGACCCGCTCGCCCATGCAGCGATGGCTCCCGCGCGCCGCGATGCTCGGGCTCATGATGATCGTCGGCGCCGGCCTGTGGGTCTACTTCTTCGCCTACTGCCCGAGACTGGTCCACAACCCGATGCGCGGCATCGTCATGACGACCCTCATGCTTCTGTGCCTCGCCGCGTCCGTCTCGTCCTCCCTCGTCTGGCCGGACTTCATCATCGGCTCGCTCACCTTCCCCGTCCTCTTCGCCGCGACCGTGCTCGCCATCGCCTACGACCAGCGGTTCGCGCTGGCCATGGGCGTGGTCCTCTCCATGCTCGTCGTCATGATGCTCAAGCTGCCCCTCGCGACGACCGTCATCGTCATCGTCGGCGTCGCCGCGGGCGTCCTGCAACTCAAAGAAATCCGGTCCCGATCCAAGCTCGTCATCGTCGGCACCTACGCCGGCCTGGCCATGGGCATCACCGCCGCGGTCGTTGGCCTCGCCGTCAAGCCCGTCCTCGCCGACGGCGTCGTCCAGACCGTCGTCATCGACGCCCTCGCCGCCATGACCTCAGGCTTCTTCACCGGCCTGCTCGTCCAGGGCGCGCTGCCCGTCATCGAACGCCTCTTCAACGTCACAACCGCCATGACGCTCAAAGAGCTCAACGACGTCAGCCACCCCCTGCTCCAACGCCTCGCCCACGAAGCCCCCGGCACGTATCAGCACTCGCTGCGCATCGCCGACATGGCGGAAAGCGCCGCCGAAGCCGTCGACGCCGACGCCCTGCTCTGCCGCGTCGGCGCGATGTACCACGACATCGGCAAGACCAACAAGCCTATGTACTTC
>JBMYUK010000146.1:0-6643 GCA_049605275.1 Phycisphaeraceae bacterium | reverse complement strand
TTGTATGTGTATTTGTTTCAACATCTTTTTAGAAAAATTTTTTACTGTTTCATACTGGTTGCTCTCGCTTTTTCGAGGAGTTGGTTGAGTTGTTTGAGTTCGGAGCGGGTGAGGTGGCCGAGCGTTTGGGTGTGCAGGTCGAGGACCGGCTTATCGAGCTTGCGTAGCAGGGCCAAGCCCTTGGTCGTGATGCGGGCGAGCACGACGCGGCGGTCGGCCTCGCCGCGGATGCGATCGACGAGCTCGGCAGCGACAAGGCGATCGATCAGCCGGGTGACGTCCGGCACGCGCGTCACCAGTCGCTCGCCGACGCTGCCGCAGGGCAGCGCATCGAGTCCGTTCTCGGGCTGCTGGCGAACGCCGCGTAGCACGCGGAGGATGTTGTAGGTCGCCTCGCTGAGGCCGTACGACCTGAACAGAGCGGAAAGCGGTGCGGCGACTTGAGCGTGCGTACGGGCGAGGTTCAGGTACGCCTGCTGCTCGAGCGAGTCGAAGCCGCGCTTCTTCCCGAGTTCGCGTTGGAGATTATTCGTTGGCACGAACAAAGTATATGTTGACTTATTAGATGTTTCAACATGTTTATGGAAAAATTTCTCAGCCCGCTCTCGGGCTCCCCTGATGCCGTTCTAAGCAACCTGCGTTATTTCTGGCATCGATCGTTATCAGCAAATGATCAGGGGGACAGGCATTCTTGCCTGTCGATAGGCCTTAGGTCTAAGACGAATCGCGATCCGGCTTCGCCGAGCGACAGACAGGAATGTCTATCCCCTTGCTAGATCGTAACGCCAGGTGATTTAGCGAACGGGTTCGAGGGTTAGGCCGAGGGTCTTGCCGTCGGGCAGCCGGGTCTCGCCAGACCACGAGCCGTCGTCGTTAGGGGTGAGGTCGAGGGGCGCGGCGGCGGTATCTAGCGTGAGATTGGCGATCTCGGTCTTGTTGAACGCTCGCAGCGACGCGAGGCTGACGATGCGGATGCCGAGTCGGTCGGGCGATGGCGTCAGGGCGACGGCCTCGACGGTGAGCGACAGGTCCGTGCCCTCGGCGCGCAGCTCCGCGATGCCGAGTTCGAGCGTCGTCGGCTGCGCGTCCGCCGCGGGCGCCTGCCCTTCGTCGCCGCCATCCTCAAGGGGCGCCGGCTTCGCGATCGTCGCGATCACGCGGTAGGTCCCCTCGGCCTTCTCGAACTGCGACGCCTGAATCTTCTGCTTGGCTTCTACCCAGGCCTGCTGCACCAACTCGGCGGTTCGAGTCTGCATGAGCGCGACCTTGGAGGCGAAGGCGGTTTCCTGCTCGACCGACCCGCCGACACGCGTGACCAGCGCCGCGGCGGCCCCGGTCGCGACGACCGCGTCCTGCCCGCTCGCGCTCGCGAGCAGCGCCGCCTCCCCGCCGCGGGCAAACTCCTCGGCCCAGTCTTCTCGTGTTGGCAACGCCTCGGCCTCCTGCATCAACCGAAACAGCCAACCCTGCGCCGCGGCCGACCCGGCGATCAACCCCGCAGCCAGCGGCACCGGCTGCCCCCTCGACTCGTACAACCGCGCGACCAACGCCAGCTTCTGCCGGCTATCGAGCGCACTAATGGCCGACTGATACGCGCCTCCGTAAGCGATGACGCTCTCGGCCGCGCGGTGGGCGACGGCGGCATCGATCTCCGGATCGATGAGCAGGCCCACGAGCCGCTCGCTCGCGGCGGTGCCGGTCGCGGGGTTGCGCTGTCGCTCGAGGAAGCCGACGATCGCCGGCGCGGGCGACGGCCGAGCGAGCGCCTGGTCGACGATCTCGCCGAGCAGCGCGACCGAGGGATCGACCGCGGGCTCGGTGTCGGTTGCGGCGTCTGGCACCGCATCGGAGGACGCGTCGGGCTCGGCCAGGGGCAGCGCGAGATGGAAGCGATCGATCGTAGCGAAGGCCTTGTCGCTTTGCGAAGCGATCGGGCTGTTGAGCAGTCCGATGATCGCGTGGTCGGCGCGGCCGATCGGAATCGTGCGGCAGGTCGGCTTCGCGATCGCGGCCGGGCTCGCGGCGGCGGGGTCGGCCGGGTTGTTTGCGGCCGGCGGCTCGGCGGGGTCATACTCGGCGAGCACGCTGAGTGCGAGGTCGATGCGTTTGGCGTCTTTGCTGCCGAGCAGCTTGCGATCGAGCCAGCCCGCGGCGACGGTGTTCTGCGGCGCGGCCTCGACGACGAGGGGGACGACCTGCTTAGCGTCCTGCTCGGAGAGCGCTTCGAACAAGATGCCCTCGACGATGAGCGACTGCGCATCGGTGGGCGTCGCCGGTTCGGTCGGCGGGCCGACGCGCCCGACGGACTGGAGGACGCGTGCGACGACGCGCGCGGGCCCCGGGCCGGCGGGATCGACGAGGACCTGGTTGACCTGTTCGACGAGGCGTTTGACCTGTTCGGGTTCGTCGGCTTGGGTGCTGAAGAGCTTGCCCAGCGCGTTGAAGCTGAGCATCTTGCGTTCGTCGCCGAGGGCGGATTGGCCGGCGACGCCGATCAATCGGGCGCTGGCGAGGGTGGGCGGCGCGACGCGGGCGGCGGCGAAGAGCGCGGTGCGTCGCGTGGCCGGGTCGTTGGAGCCGATGAGCTTGGTCAGCAGGCGGTAGCCCGCGTCGTCGGTTTCGACTTTGGCGGCGAGTCGGCCGCGCATCGCGGCGATGGCGATGGCCCGCGCGTCCAGCGGGTGGCGCTCGGCCAACTCGACGAGCTTCGCGTAGTCGGCCTGACCCTGTTCGGTGTCGAGCGGGACTCCGCCCTGAGCCAGCGTGCGGAACAGCTGCGCATTCACATCGTCGAGCGACCAGGGAAACGGCGAGGAGCCGAGCAGACCGAGGCTGTCGCCAACCGGTACGTCGAGCACCGCGTACAACACCGCCGGCCGAGGCTGACCGAACGTCTCCGGCAGGTCGCGCAGGCTCGCGCGCAGGTCGCGATACGCAGCCTGTGCCTCGCGCTCGGCCAACTGCTGGGCACGCCTGCGCTCGGCGAACGCGCGCGAGTCTTCGCCCTGCTGTCGCGTCAGCCGGGGCGCGCGCTCGGGCTGAATCGCGCGGAGCGTCTCGGGATCGAGCTTGTAGGGATAGGGGTTCTGCTCACTCGGAGCGGTGACGTTCGCGGCGTGGAAGCTGCGGTCCATCTCCCACTCGATCGTTCCGTCGGGATAGAGCTTGATCTCGCGCGCCAGTCGCGGCGCGGCATCGGGCACGGCCGGCGCGTCGCCGTCGAACGAATCGTCCGCCGCGTCACCAGCGAGTGAATCCCCCAGGCCGTCGATGCGCGCGTTCGGATCCTCGGTCGGAAAGAGAAGCTCGCCCAATGCCTCGGTGTCGGCGTCAATCAGCGCATCGAGATCGAATGCATCCGCCGCGGCCGACGGCGCGCTCGGCTCGGGGATCGCGAAGCCGATGAACCGCCCGGTGCGCACCGAGATCGGGAACTTTGAGAGCGCGTTGACCCGATCGACGTCGCGCACCGAAAACGGCAGGTAGAGGATGCGACGCCCCGCCGGAGCGCTGAGCTGCCAGACCTTGAGCGCGACGGGGCTGGCCTGCGCATCAAAGATCAGACGCTCGAGGTCGAGTTCGATCGTCATCGGCCCGGCCGGGTCGTCCTTGACCTCCTCCGCGGGTTGGGCTTGCTCCGGCTCGGCCTGCGCGATCGGCTCAGCGAAGGCCGACCCACCGCCGACCCACCCCGCGGCTGTCAACAACAGGCTCATCACAACCGGCAACGGACTAGTACCATTTAATACGACGAAAGCGGGCACGCGCATCGAGACTCCTTGGCTGGGCAGACGGAGTCCGCATTCTACCGCTCGAGGGCGAATCGCCAATCGCAACGCGACGCGTGCGCACAGACGCACAAGACTCGCGCATGCGACTTATGCCTGTCTATTTTTTAGGCACGCTATACAGTCACTGATGTTTTTATGGGCCGATTCGTGAAAAAGTTTACGGGTTGCAACGTCTGTAAGGCCATGAAAACTATTCATTTACGGCAACGCTGGCATGTCTCTGCCGGTGGTGTCCGAAAAAAAGGCCCCGATCAGTACTGGCTGGCACGCCGGTTGAAGTAGTAACAGCGTCTGGCAAGCGAGTCTCTCAAGCGGGTCGGCCTCGAAGACGCCCTCCCGCTTCAAAGACTGAAGCAGGCCACCCCCACGGCGGTCGTGGGGGCGATAGGTGGGCGTCCTAAGGGGCGCCCATCTTTTTCCTTTTTTGATTCACCGCATCGAGCGGCCGGGGGTTGACGGAGGGCTGGGCCAGGGGTGGCCGGCCATGGTTCAAGGCAGGATGCCTGGTAGACGTGTCTAAAGAGACCACCTCTTCGAGACTATGCAGAGGCATCACACTCATTGCAGAGGCAACACACTCATTGATCTCAGGACCGACTGACCCGCGGGCGCGTGCCCGCATTTTCTAATGGTGGTCAAGTTGGGTAAACAAGACGGGCCGGCCGTGGGGTGGCGAGCCGGACGGCCTGTTTCGCAATCGCTCGCCTAAGAAAGACAGGAGCACTCGTATGCTAGGACTTAGTACCGGGATCGGACGATCCCTGCTCATGCTGATGTTGGGGCTGGCGCTTTTCGCGTCGTTCGTCGCCCCTTCGCCGGCCTGGGCGCAGGACGACGCCGCGGAAGAAGCGGTCGCCGAGGTCGAAGAGGCCGCGGAAGAGGAAGAAGGCCCCAGCTTTGATGATCTCGCAGGCGACGCCGACGCCATCTTCGCCGCCAACGAGATCAGCCCCGAGATGTGGGCGGTCAACAACCTCTGGATCATGATCGCTGGCTGCCTGGTGTTCATCATGCACCTCGGCTTCGCGATGGTCGAATCCGGTCTGACGCGTGCGAAAAACACCGTCAACATTCTCTTCAAGAACGTCATGGTCGTGATGATCGGTATCGTCATGTACGGCGTCTGCGGCTGGCTGGTCATGTACCCCGGCGACAGCAATGTCATCATCGACGGCTACTTCGCCTTCGGCCTGGGCATCGGCGGCGGCGGCGTGTACTACAGCGACGGCCTCGACTACGAGGGCATCACGCCGTTCTACAACACCGGCTACACCGTCTGGACGGACTTCTTCTTCCAGGCCATGTTCGCCGCGACCTGCTGCACCATCGTTTCCGGTGCCGTGGCTGGCCGCGTGAAGCTGCTGCCCTTCCTGCTCTTCTGCATCCCGTTCGTCGGCCTGGTGTACTGCACCGTCGGCTACTGGAAATGGGGCGGCGGCTGGCTCGACGCCATGGGCTTCGCCGACTTCGCGGGCTCGACGCTCGTGCACGGTGTCGGCGGCGCGGGTGCGCTCGCCGGTGCCCTGCTGCTCGGGCCACGACTTGGCAAGTACGCCAAGGACGGCACCGTCCAACCCATCCCCGGTCACAGCATGCCGCTGGCGACCATCGGTGTCTTCCTCCTCTGGTTCGGCTGGTTCGGTTTTAACGGCGGCTCCGAGCTGACCGCTGACCCCGCCGGCGTCTCCTACGTCCTCGTCACCACGACCTTCGCGGCGTGCGGCGGCGGCATCGCGGCCGGCGTCACCTCGTGGATCTTCGGCGGCAAGCCCGACCTGTCCATGGCCCTTAACGGCATCCTCGCAGGTCTCGTCGGCGTCACCGCCGGCCCGGACGTCCCCTCGTGGATCGGTGCCTTTGTCATCTGCGGCGCCGTCGCGGGTGTCCTCGTGTACTTCTCCGTCATCACCCTGGACAAGCTCAAGATCGACGACCCCGTCGGTGCGATCTCGGTCCACGGCGTCTGCGGCATCTACGGCACCCTGGCCGTCGCGTTCTCCGGTATTTTCGAAGGCAACATCGGAAACATCGGCGTGCAGGCCATCGGTGCGATCTCGGGCTTCCTCTTCGCCTTTGTCTGTGCACTGATCCTCTTTGGCATCCTCAAGGTGTCGCTGGGTATCCGCGTCAGCGAAGCCGAGGAAATCGAAGGCCTGGACCTGGGCGAGCACGACATGTCGGCTTACCCGGACTTCCAGCAGACCACGATCAAGAGCTACCACGCCCGCGAGATTTAATCGCCTCGCCGGTGAACCTCCGGTCACGCTTCGGCGTGACAATAGACGGGCCGGTCAACCAAACGGCTCGACTTTGAAACTTCAACACACTTAACACCAAGGGAATACCACCCATGCATATGATCGAAGCAGTCATCAAGCCCGCCGCACTCGACGCGGTCAAGGGCAAGCTCTTCGAGGTCGGCATCGTCGGATGCACGGCCATCGAGGTCAAAGGCTTTGGCCGACAAAAAGGCCATACCGAGCGGTATCGCGGCGGACGGATGGACGTGGGCTTTGTGCCCAAGATCCTCCTGAAGGTCGCGGTCAAGAGCGAGGACGTCGACAAGGCCGTCTCCGCCATCACCGGCGCCGCGAACACCGGCAACGTCGGCGACGGCAAAGTCTTTGTCTACGGCCTGCAAAGCGTCACCCGTGTCCGAACGGGCGAAAAAGACAACGACGCGCTGTAAGTTCGTCAGCGTGATTGGGCCCGGCTTCTCCGCCGAGCCCAAAGAGCGCAAGGCAACGCGCCGGACCTGAGCCGGCGTATCGCTACCACCCCAGGCCGGCCGTCGCGTTTCGTGGCGGTCGGCCGCTTTTTATTTGGATGTTGGATGTTGGGTGTTGGGGGTT